>CAYNJG010000027.1:0-54385 GCA_964397295.1 uncultured Pirellulaceae bacterium | reverse complement strand
CACCGAAATCGCCGCCGCGAAGGAAAAGAGCATCGAACTCGAGCGGCGCAAGAACAGTCTTTAACAGTTATTGCTAAGACGCTGCTTGCACCACCTTGTTTCGGTCTAGGCAAGTGCTATCGATAGTAGCGTCTGGCTTTATAGATCTTCGCTGTTGTTCACTAGATTTCTTGTAAGATCTGTCCTCATCCTTCGTCAGACGACAGATGAATCGCGAAGATCGCGGTTGCTAGTTCCATGTGCGGGCAGGACAGGAAGTTTAGATGCGACATTACCATTTTGCGTTGCTGTTTTTTTTTATTGCGGCTGGACAGGCGACAACCACGCAAGCAGCGTCTATTCGCTGGCGCAATGACACACAAAAGGCTGTGCAAGAAGCGAGGGGTTCTGGCAAGCCGTTGCTGATCGAGATCTCGACCGACTGGTGTCATTATTGCAAGAAAATGGATCGCGAAACTTTTTCGGATCATGCTATCGCTGAACACATCTCTCAATGTTTCGTGCCGCTCAAACTGGACGGTGACGCGGATCAAGCTATTGTGAAACGGCTGGGTGTGCAGTCGTTCCCAACGATGGTCGTCCTTTCACCAGACATGAAGATTGTTACTAGCATTCGCGGTTTTCGAACTTCGAAACAGTTGAGCGGTGAACTGGAATCGCTGTGTTCGCACGCAGACCGTCCGGCAACGTTACCAAAGACCGCTCGGCTTTCTGTTTTTGGCAAAAACTGTCCCGTTACGTCGCTGTCGACCGGACAAGCTGTCAAAGGTACTCCGGAGTATCAATTGCGATATAATGGCTTCGATTTGCTCTTTGCATCAGACGATGCTCGCGTGATGTTCGATCGCAACCCTGATCGATACTGGCCTATCGTGAACGGTGCTTGCGTGGTAACCGGCTTGGAAACAAATCAGCTCGAGTTCGGCAAGTGGGAGCACTCGGCCACTTGGGGTGGGCGCATCTGGCTTTTCAATTCGGCAGAAAACCGAGATCTGTTCCTTGCAAAGCCGGACGACTTCTACCGAAGGTTGCGTGAGCACTTGGCGCAAGGGTCCGCAAGACAAGGTGGCTAAATCGCAACAAGCGGTTCCTGCATCTGCTTTTGCTGGGAAAATCACAGGTCGATTTTCCCGGTGCGAAGATTTATCGATTGCTGAACGGAAAGCTATGTTTTCCTATGTTCAGCAATACACGAATCATCCACGACCCCGAAATTGAATCCGCGTTGCGGAAACGATTTGGCAAAGCCATTACGGAACTCGAAGAATCCGGATGCGCCTACGAAGGTACGCTGGAGAATGAACATCATCTCCCGCTTTTGCCGCTCGTCTTTTGGTTAGGATTGCTCGGTGAAACTTGGCGGTGGAAATCGCCGTTCCGACTAAGCTGGTACCATCCCGTGCTGCGATCGGCCGACGGTACAACACTTGCCTACCCTTTTGCAATTGGTACGCGGTTGTACACCTTTTTTGATGACGGTTCCGGGCATCGTACTTCGGCTTGTCCGCATCAAGAGTCAACACAGTATCACAAGCGTTGCAATCTATTTGTAGCCAATGTTAATCACGAAGGAGCCGACATTACGGCTTTGCTGGAACGCCACCAAGGCTTTGTCGAACAATATCGGATCGGCGGTAAATCGCCCTTAAAATCGGCGTTAGACGAACTGATCGCGATGCAAACCGCAGAAGATAGCATTCTGAGCCTCGTGTGTTTCTCATGCCTCGGATGGGGTGGCATGATCTATCTCTACTACGTCGGCCTCTCCATGTCTCTCGGGGCTTGATTCAATTCGATAAGCTGGCCAAACGATTCCTTAGCAAGGGGTACGGTTGACGTTGCTCCAGTGAGTTCTACGATAGGCCTTTGCGCTTCGTGCACTCTAGCCTACTTATCTATGTCTCCTTGCCAGGAATCAATCGATGAAAAGTCCCGTTCGTGTCGCCATCACAGGTGCGGCCGGTAACATTGGATACGCACTCGCGTTTCGCATTGCCGCCGGAAATATGCTCGGCCCCGACCAACCGGTGATCCTCCAACTGCTGGAAATCACGCCTGCACTCGGCGCGCTCAAAGGCGTCGTCATGGAACTGAATGACTGTGCATTTCCATTGCTGGCGGGAATCGTTGCTACGGATGATGCAAACGTCGCTTTCAAAGATGCAAACTACGCTTTGCTCGTCGGTGCCAAGCCTCGCGGCAAAGGCATGGAACGCAAGGATCTGCTTTCGCAAAACGGTGCGATTTTTGGTCCGCAAGGAAAAGCCATCAACGACAATGCTTCGAAAGACATTCGCGTTCTCGTTGTGGGAAATCCAGCGAACACAAACTGCTTGATCGCACAGAGTGCCGCGCCCGATATCAATCCGGCTCAATTCACCGCGATGACGCGACTGGATCACAACCGAGCACTCAGTCAGCTCGCGGAGAAAACCGGCAAGCACGTCAACGATCTCAAGAAGATGACCATCTGGGGCAATCACTCGGCAACACAGTACCCCGACATCAGCAAGTGCGCGATTGACGGATCACCGGCATCAGGCGCCGTCGATCAGGGTTGGTATCGCGACGAGTTCATTCCGAAGGTTCAAAAACGCGGTGCTGAGATTATTCAAGCACGTGGCGCTTCGAGCGCAGCGTCCGCCGCTTCGGCAGCAATCGATCACATGCGAGATTGGACGCTCGGTACACCCGACGACGATTGGGTAAGCATGGCAGTACCTGCTGATGGCAGTTACGGCATCAAGCCAGGTGTAATTTTCTCGTTTCCATGCACATGCAAGAACGGGAAATACCACATCGTGCAGGGTCTAACGACCGATGACTTCAGCAGCGAAAAAATAGCAGCGACCGACGCGGAGCTGCGAGAAGAGCGAAGTAGCGTTGAAGCACTCTTAGGCTAAGAAACACTTGTTCGTTAGGCTCCGCCTTGCAACAAGGCGCACAATTAAAGCGGCACGGCTCAAGCCTTGCCGCTTATTTTTTTTCGCTGTTTTCCCATTTCGGCGATTCTTTCGCCAGCTCGTCCAACTTTCCTTGCAGCGTTTCGGCTAACTCGTCCATCAAGGGTTCAGACTTTGTAGTACGGTCACGTTTAGGACTAACTTCGATCGCTTCGCCCACATCAATAATCGCATGCAACGGCGGGTGCGGCGTGACTTTGTCGGTAAGATCTTCTTCGTATCGTTCCACAGTTTCGAGCAAACGATCAATCGACGGGCTATCCGTGATGTAGTCCGGAGGATAACTGGCAACCTGCTGCGCCAAATAAATGTCAGCTAGTTGGTCCCAACGTCGTTTGCGTTCCTCTTCGGGTAACTTGCCTTCAACCATCGCCGGCAAAATTTTGGTTCGAAGTTCTTTCACGCGTGGAACGACAGGACCGTGCTTTGCCTCGCCGTGCCAATACTCTTCCAATCGGCAGAGCAATCGATCAACCAAACCTTCCAACCGTTCGTGTAAAGGACCATCCTGCGGGCGTCCGAAATACTCAATCTCTTTCAACGCCAACAAGCCTCTGCCAACACGGGCGACACGGTCTTTGAGCGAATCGAAATTACGGTGCACTCGCCATGAGAACCGTTGTTCGATTTTCGTGAGCACGCGATTCAACGACTCTTCCAAGTCGCCTGAAAAACGATACTTGATGGCTACGGGATGGACGACGACTTTTCCGGCGGGGGTCGCCTTTGCGCGTTTCTTGGCGGCCGTCCGCGCAATAAATGCAACGCCATCCAGCAACGCTGCCAATTGATCGTTAGTACGAGTTACGGCACCTTCTGGAAAAATGATCAACGGACGCTTGGCTTCGGTCAGCACGTCGATCGATGTATTCAGGGCCTTGCGGTCCACACCTTCGCGATAGACGCTGAAGCCACCCATTTTCTTGATCGCAAAACCGGTGAACCAATCTTGCTGGTACAAGTGCCAACTCGCCATTGCGAATACATGCGTATTGCATTCCCTGGCCAACAACCCCATTACGATCGGGTCGGCAGGTCGCGAATGATTGGGCGTGAGAAGGATCCCGTGTCCAGCTGCCAATGACTCCTTTAGCAAGTGCTCGTTTCGGCACTCGAACGACACAATACCATGCGACTTCTTGAGCCAACGATCGATCAGTCGAAAGCGCTGAATGAAACTTGGCCACCAATCGCCGCGATGCGGTGGGATGTACTCGTACGGCTTTTCAAAAACAATTTCTTGCATCGTGCGTCAGTTGCAATCAGGTGGAATCGAACTACACCGACTATTTGTCGTCGTATCCATTGGGATGCGATTGGTGCCAGCGCCAAGCAGTTTCGACAATCGGCTCGATGTCCATGTACTGAGGTTTCCAATCCAGTACTTTTTGAGCCAATGACGAATCGGCCACGAGTTCAGGTGGATCGCCCGGTCTTCGGTCGCCCATGACTTCGGGAATCGCATGCCCGGTTACTTTTCGACAGGCGTCGATTAACTGCCGCACACTTGTACCATTGCCCGTGCCCAAATTCAGCTTCAGGCCTTCACCGGGTTTGAGCAACTCGAGCGCTCGAACATGTGCGGAACCCAAATCGTCAACGTGAATGTAGTCACGGATGCAGGTCCCGTCGGGGGTCGGATAGTCATTGCCAAAGACGGTGATGTTTTCTCGCTGGCCAAGTGCGACTTGCAAGACGAGTGGAATCAGATGCGTTTCGGGCGCGTGATCCTCGCCAATATCGCCGTCGGGCGAAGCACCAGACGCGTTGAAGTAACGAAGTGCTGCGTAGCCCCATTTGTAAGCGTGTGCGTAGTCTGCAAGTGCTCGTTCAATCACCAGCTTCGAAAAGCCATACGGATTGATAGGATCTTGGCGTTCATCTTCTTTGATCGGAATACTGTCCGGCTCGCCGTACGTCGCCGTCGTACTGGAGAAAACAAATCGATCGACACCGGACTCACGCATCGCTTCCATCAAACTAAGCGCTGCCACGATGTTATTTTGATAGTACTTGTGTGGTTTCTCAACGGACTCGCCGACGTACGCAAACGCGGCGAAGTGCATTACGGCGTCGATCTTTTTCTCTTTCATGACGTCGATCAATTTCGATCGATCCATCAAGTCGCCTTCGATCAACTTGCCGGGCAAAGCCGCCGCGCGATGGCCATACACTAAGCTGTCGTAGATCCACACGTCATGGCCGGCACGATCCAGCATTCGCGAAGCGTGTGAGCCAACATATCCGGCGCCGCCCGTGACTAAGATGTTCATACGTTTCCTCAATGGTGGCAGTTTTATCCGCCGGGCTCTGCTCTTGGGCCTTCATCTACTTTTCTAGCAGTAAGGCTCTCATAAAGTACCACGCACTGCCGCGCCTGAATCTATACGACCTACGTGTTCGTTACTAGCGACACTTCGAGTGTAGGAATAATCCGCAGATTCGATCGTATTGGCTGCCCGCGTCCCGAGAAGAACCGATAAGCGGATATGTTCAATCGGTTGCGGCTAACACTCGCCATTAGTCGAACGCTTCGTTATTTCCTTCGTACCAACATCGGACTATCGTGCCCGTACGTCGCAAATTAAAGGCCAGACCTCGTCTCAAATCGCAAGTCAGCGAGCGATGGATGGCTTCGTTCGTGCTGTACATCAAAAACGAATGTCATCTCGCACAGAATACAGTGGACGCCTATCGCCGCGATCTCGTGCGGTTCACCACCTGGCTTGGAAATCGAAAAGTTGAACGCCTCGATGTCCAAGATTTATCGGATTACGCAGCGTGGCTTTCTGAACAGGCTCTGGCACCGACAAGCATTTCGCGTCACTTGGTATCGCTCAAACTTTTCTTGCGATACCTGCAACTCGAAGGACACATCCGCGACAACGCCGCAGACTTGCTGGGTAGCCGAAAGCTGTGGGAACGGGTGCCGGAGGTCATGTCGACCGATAAAGTGGAAGCCTTTTTGGCGGCGCCACGGATCACCGATACCTACGTGTGGCGAGATCGAGCGCTCGTTCATTTGTTATACGCAACCGGTTGTCGCGCATCGGAATTGTCGAACTTGCGAGTCCAAGACTTGCATCTGAAGGAACGTTACTGCATGTGCCACGGAAAAGGCGACAAGCAGCGACTCGTGCCGCTGGGCGATCCAGCCATTGGCGCCGTCGAAGCCTATCTGAAAAAGCAACGAGACCAACTCGCTGCTTCAGCTCCGCGCCCACCGAAATGGCTGCTACTTTCGAGAACGGGAAAGCGACTTCGACGCGAGGCGGTTTGGGTGCTCGTCAAAAAGTACGCGTTGCGTGCCGGAGCTCCACCGCAAGTAAGTCCACATACGCTTCGGCACAGTTTCGCCACGCATCTGCTCGCCGGCGGCGCTGATTTGCGACAAGTGCAAGAGCTACTGGGCCATGCAAGCATTTCAACGACGCAAATCTACACGCATGTCGATGCGTCGCGGCTGCAAAAGGTACACCGACAATTCCATCCGCGCGCGTGAAACGTGTGGGCGAGTAGACCCAATCCGTTGCGGTGTTCGTCAGACAAAACGTGAACGTAGACGTCGTGCGGCCGCCCGAGCCTGCATTATTGCGTCAACTTGCGGAGTAATCGGCCGCCAACGATCCGCGGTGTCGGTGGTCCGCTCTTCTTCGTCACTTGTTTCACCCAACAAGTATTGCCGGGCCTGTGCGCGAATGGCCGCGAGTACAATGCCACGAAAATGCGAATTAAACGCTGCGGTTGATTCGGTTCTCGACTCAGAATAAGTGGGAATCAACCCGGTGATCGAATACTGCCCCAAACTTCCGTAGTCCGAGTATCCATCACTCGCTGGATCGCCTCGACCAACGCCATCGATGCCAAGATAGTACGTACCCGCAGATACGTCCGCGTGCACGGCCACTGAGAGCGAATCATCCGTACCAAATGTTTTCAATAGACTTCCTTCGGCATCGAACAAACTGACTTCGATATCCAGATTCGAGCCAACCGACGCACCAGCAACCATGACGTTTATCGCGCCTGATTCCAAGTCCAAGCGGAAGATGTCTCGGTCGTGACGTGTCGAAATCAACCCGGACTGGCTCGCTTGTCCCGCAATTCCCGTCTCGATGTATTGGGCGAAAGCTATTTGGTCTGCATGATCGTCCGTACGCACCTGAATATTGTTTCGCTCGGATGCAATCGTCGCGATATCGTCTTGCGAGTTGCTGGACAGCATGTACTCGCCTGAATTCCATTGCGTTACAGGCCGGTTATAGCCAATGCCCATGATCGGCGCCCAACCCGTGGCGGCGTCGCCATGTCCATAGTAATACTCTTCGCCGTGCTCTTCGTGATTTTCATCGTGTGTTCCATCGCCCACGCCCGTCCCGTCATGGTCCAAACCGAAAGCGTGACCGAGCTCATGCGAAACCGACTCAGCAATTCGCTTAGCACTCGCCCCAAGCCGGTTTGCGAACACCCAAGCTGGCGTATCCGTCTGCGATCCCCATGAATTCATGTATGCGACGCCCGTGCCACTCGAAAACCATTGGCGACCGCTTGCAGAGTCGACATTGGTCGAGATCAAAACTCGCATTGCTTCAGAACCGGCACGTAATGATCGGACTGATGGTGCCTCCGTGGTGACGTCCAAATCGAACGGAGCAAAATCTTCCGCCACGCGAGCCCAAATCTCTTCGATCAATTGTACTTCGGTCGGACTGAATGATTCGTCGTCGCCGTCGATATCGAATGCGGGCGCGTGAATGGGCTGTCCCCGGTTAAGCTCATTCCAGCCGGTGCCGTGAACCACGTGGCCGGTGAAATCTAAGAAGATCTTTTGCGTGGCCGTTTCGTGACTGTGCAGTTTCGGAAGCTGGTTTGGTGGAAGAGAAGACGAAGATTGCGAGATCTCCGTGGCCACCAAATCATGGCCTATTTCAACATCCGGATCGATCGCGACAGCCTCGGCATGGTCAGAGTGCGAATGCGAATGCATATCGACCCCGCCCAAGCCATCCGCCGACAAAAGCGAACGGGCTTCGAGAGTTTCAAAACTTCCTATCTCAAATCGCGCAGATCCCTTGCGCTGGTGTAAGCATCCTTGCCGCCTTCGACGACGTTTCCGCACCGTGCTGCCCATCCATACTACCGTGTTACCAACCAATAAGGTTGACATGACCGAGAGTAAGCGAGGTTAACGGTTCTAGCAATTAGTTAATTCAAGAAATTACGGACAACTTTTCCGACTAGTGAACTTCGGCCGTATACGAACGAAAATCAATTCGAAACACCACGTTCGAAACCCATCAATACGGTGCGATGAAAAACGAAGCTTTGTGGAGGCGACAGATTTTCAACAGTTTCGATAGTCCATTGCTTGTCTCTTTTATGCCAACGTGCGATTCCGCTTACAGAGCCGGCGTGGGTCGATCGCCTCGCATCGTTGCGAGGCCAAACCCGATGATGAGCAATTGTGAAAGAACAAACATACCGAGGTACATCAGTACGCCTTCGGTGAAACCGTACGAGTGCAGACCAACGCCTAATTCGTTCACGCCAAACCATGACCAAGCGGTCACCACGTTGCCAAGGATCGCCAGAATCGCGATACCGCGTTGGCGAATCATGCCTCCCCATCGTGCGTGAAGAACTAACGCATTCCACAACACGATCATCAGGGCACCGTTCTCTTTCGGATCCCAGCCCCAAAATCGCCCCCAAGAATCGTCGGCCCAAAGTCCACCGAGAACCGTACCGACAAAGCTAAAGAAGATTGCGAAACAGAGAGTTCCATACGTCATCGACGTCAACGCCTTGCCTAGTTCAGGACGTTTGTAGGCTATCGAAAGGATGTACAAAATGCCCAGCAAACCGGCGACAAAAGTCGTCGAATAGCCCAGCGTGATGCAAACCACATGCGTGGCCAGCCAGAATTGAGTATCGAGAACGGCGCGAAGAACTGTGAAGGTATCACCGTCTGCTGCAAGAGCGTAGGCGATCAACAACGTCGCGAAACCTGCGATCGCTGATAGAGCGTTGCCTAGTCCTCGTTTGTAGAAGAACTCTAGTAATAGTCCCAGTAAAACGGCCGCCCAACCAATGAAGACGGCAGACGAATACAAATTCGTAATCGGTGGACGACCGGAAATATAAACCCGTGACCAAAGTGCAAAGGTATGGAGACCGAATGTGAACAAGATCATCCAATAGGCGGATCGGTTGAGCACGGTGAATTTGCCAAAACTCGCGGCCAACCAACCACAACACACCAATACAAATGCAGCTACGTACATCACTAAGCAACTTATAAATGGCTGCGAAGAATTGAAGAAGTGCTCGAACCTCAACTTCTTCAAATCGACAGGTTCAGACTTGCCTTTGGCATTCTTTGTCGATGGAGTCTCACTCTCCAAATCTTTCTGGTATTCGAAAACCGCTTCATTGAAGTCATTGACGTTGGTTGAACCGTAGGCCGATAGCATTCTCGACCAGAGCAACGTTGCATCCGGAACTTGGGCCGTTTCACTGAAGCGTGCTAAGTACGCAGTACCCCATGCGTTGGCAAACGGTTGCCAATCCGTTTCCGCTAAGTCCGCATTATCTTTCTTTTCCGTGACCGGTACGGCCAGTGGTGGTTCCATTCGCATCAGCGCTGCCTGCATTCGCTCCGCGTTTTGCATGAACTGGCCAATAATTCGCATTCGGTCCGTCGCTTCCTGGCGATCGGTCGCATATTCTTCTTCTGTTGGCATCGCAGGAAGCGGAATCGGCATGAACGCAGCCTCCAACATTCGTACAGCACGGATTCGTTTCTCTAGTTCCAAGAGTTTGCGTTGATACAAACTCCTGTCTTCCGGTTCCAGCTCATGAACTTTCTCAAGCTCTTCTTGGAGCTTCGGAATCTTATCGGAGAATTCTTCCAATGCGTAACGAAACCGTTTTCGTCGCTGGAGCCCGAGCGTGGCCAACACATCCAGACTGTCGATGCGATAGACACGATGTTTCCTGGCTTCCGGAGAACCAGAAACAACATCTAACATCCATTGAATGGCAGGAAGCTTCTTTGGCCGTTTGACGCTTGGATCTGGACGACCTGCAACGAATGTTTCCCTACCAGACACAACGCGCAATGTATTGCGTGCCAGTGTGTCTAGCGGCTTCACTCGTCCCTGAAACGCAACTGGCAACTTACCGAACTCGTGAATTTTCATATTCGCTTTGGTGTCGTTCGGTGGACGAAACTTCGATAGAGCATATCCACCGAACAGCAATACAAGCACGAACGGAATGGCGATTTCGATCCAGTTCGGTTTCGCTTCAAAACCCGTCAATTCCTCGCTGAGTTTCTTTTCGAGGAACCGCCACAGCCCACCACAGAAGTGAGCGGCCATGCCAACCGCCACCAACATGCAACCGATGTAAGGCATCATCCAACCAGTGTTTGCAACAACTTGCAGCGTCGTAATTTCACCCGTTTCGGGACTAGAATAATAACCACTCTGATAAAACGTTTCGCCAGAATAGCGAAGTGGATTGTTCATCCAGATATGAAAATCGCCGACCTTCTGCTCCGCCTTCGTCAGGACAATGTCCGACGAATAGTTCATCGGAGTGTTCGTTCCAACGTAATCGTCTTTGCGAACATCCACCAACGACACGCGGTACGGTTTGTAGTCGTGCTTAAACCGCAGACTGAGCCCGTATTTCTCACCATCAACTTCGACGTCTTGGGAAGAAAGATTCTGCGAGAGTAAATACCGACCGAGACTTTCTGTGGTGCCCTTCTTGCGAATATCCACATACACCGAAGCAAGGTCGACCTCTCCGCCGTCGGCACCGCTACCCGCCCGAACTTCCTCGGCTAACACTTGCGTACCCGCTCCCTTGTTGGCGTAATTCTCTCCGCCGTCAGGAATGTCGATCAGATCCGAATTTTGCATGTACTCTTCGACATGAATATCAAACGGCAGATTAGGATCGGTGACCAGAACTCTCTCTTCGCTGGAACCACCGAAGAGACGTTTCTTGGGCAAGAGTCGCGAGCCAGGAACGACGATCACATCGTCGGTTTCGGCTTTCGATTCATCAATGATCGCCAACTCAACTTCTCGAATATCACGAAGGAAGTTCACCGTTTCGCCTTCCAAGATCCTCATCTGCCCTTCGACGGCGTATTGGCTGACGAAGAACTCGCTGAACATCATCAAACCAATTCCGGCGTGCAGAAGCACGATGCCCGCGCGACGTTTGAAGACTAACAAGCAGCCGAGCAGCAAGATCAATCCGGACATTCCGCCTTGGATGAGTTGCCAGAGAATTCGCAAGGAAGCTTCATCCAACATCACGGAGGACGCCCAAAACCCGAGCCCGCCAAACGTCACCGCCAATGCGAAAAGCAAAATACGTTTCCCGATGGAACTGCTGCCGCCAGCTACGAGCCCCACCCCACTGCCAACTGCCAAAGCAAACAAGGCAACCCGGACTCCGATCCACAGCGTGGACCAAGCGAATGGTGGACGACCTTGTAGGCCATCGGCGTTGTGACCACTGACGATCACCCAGTAAGTGATGAACGTGCCAACGGCGAGAGTCGCTGCCCCCATCACCAGCAACGGTCCTTTGGCTTGGATTTTAAAGCGAACGAGATGGGCCGCGAGCAAGTTGAACGCCATCGCAACGCCAATAGTGAACCCGCCAGGCAACGGAAATGCAAATCCTGTTGCGGCAACTTTTTTGTGCAATTCGGGAAACCAACTTGGCACGAACAAAACGCTCAAGTCGACTATGACGATGTAGGATCGAAAATAGTCTTCGATTACTTTCACCATGTTCATCCCCGCTTGAGCTTGCGCGAGGGTACTGAGGAAGATCAGCAAAACGGCTAGAAAGAAAAGCACGACCGTCAAACGTAAGGACGCGATCGGTTTGAGAATCGCTCTCGCCCAACCATCCATTTCCTTGAAAATGTCATGGTCTTCAGAGAGCGCTGCTGCTGGAAATGAATCGGTAGCCATTTTTGTTAGCTCGTTGTTTGGTAGTGTCGCTCTTCTTCCGCGTCTTGTTCGTTTTACCTACTCGAACTTGATGGTATCCAGGTACTCTTTGAAAGCTTCCGTCTGGTTTTCGACCGCCGGTGTTTTTCCCATCAACTTGAAAAACCAGGCTCTTTCTCCCTCAGGAACAACAACCACGACGATACTCTCTCCGTTCGGGCCATGCATCTCGGTCAATACACCCGACTTGTCGCCGACGATGACTTCTTCCGATTCAACGTCGGTTTTCTTTTTATATTCCTCCAAGCCGACCTGCCCTCGCCAACGATTGATATTCGCGAACAAATCACCGCCAGCTTTCGAGACGGATACGTTCGCAGAGTCATCGCCGACCTTTGCTTCGTATGAAGCCACTTGGTACTCACGCAACTTTTGAGGACTCCAGCTTTCCGCGGGCGTACCGGTAAACTGCGGTTTCTCTTTTGCGTCGGCCTTTTTGATTGGCTCGCGTTTCGGTACGACGCGACGACGCGGTGCACCACCGCCAGCCATCGGCCCCATTCCGGTCGTGCTTGGCATACCTTCAATATCGACCAGCGTCGCTTCGTGCTGGTCGGCCGTCATAAGTTTGCGTGCGTTGCTTTCAACTTCTTCGATGCCAATCTTCGCCAACCCTAGTTGATCTCGCCAGCGATTGACGTTGCCGAGCGTGTACTTCTGCCGATCAGTATCCGGCAGTGTCAACTTAATCACTGAAAAGACAACGTTGCCAAGCTTCAGATCCGCATATCGCATCGAGCTGCTCGGTGGGAACTGTTGCCAAGCTTCGCCGAGTTCCCATGTTGGGTTGCTGGGGTCTTCGAGCTTCGTTGATTTGATGAGTTCGTCGAATTTCTCCGCCGCGTCGTCGGTGAACGCTTCGATCGGTGCCTGGCCTTTAAAGAACCATGCTACTTCTTCGTCGAGAATCTGCGCGGCTAACATCCGCGTTGGCACAGGCTTAGCAGACGGCTGCTGTTGCGAGGGCGGGCTTTTCTGTTCTTTCGGCGTTTCAATCGGGATTTGGATCAGCTCGTGCTTGGGCACGGTGTACGTGACGATCGGGTCTTCTTTCGTACAACCCAACAGAAACGTCATCGCCAGAAAAACGACGAACACTTTTAGACAGCCGTGCATTGATACGAAATGCCTCAACCCCATCGAAGAACCTATATCCTCATGTCAGGTTGGATAGAAAGGAAAAATTGGCAGGAGCACGCACACGTGCCTGACGTTAACCGCATTATAGCGCTGTGGCTAACAGGTCAGATAGGGCGAGGATGGCAGTATTACGTGAGGCAGCAGAGTCTAATCAAAAAACTCTGCAAATCCTCACTCTCGTACGTAGTGTTACGATCCGACGATTAGGTCCATGATTGTACCGCTAATGCCGTAGGGCTGATTCCAGCTCCAGATGTTTCGAAGTACATCCATCGCTAGTAGACCACAAACCGCCATGAAGAAGGCCAGCATGGAGAGCCCGACGATGTTCCATACTGAAAAGTCAGCCTCTTCGTCAGTCATGGCAACCGCCGCTGCTGCCGTAGCTGCACCAGCGCCCGCAGCAACACCGCCAACGGCCAGTGCTTCGCCAACACCGTCCATCATGTCACCGCCGCCAAGTGGATCGTCGTCGGGAACCAACATCGTCGCCGCAGACTCATCAAATTCGTCGCTGTCTAGGGCGATGACTTGCGAGCCGCTATCGTCAGATTCTTCGTCCAAGTCACCGTCACCGGCAACAGGAGTCAGCATGAATTCGTCTTCGGTTTGAAGTTCCGTTGCGTCATCAACATCTGCAACTTCTTCCATTTCGATTACTTCGTCACCCAATTCCAACGAAGAATCGATACCCGAGCCAAGATCCGATCCGACGTCTTCAAGCGAGATACCACTGTCGGATGGATTCGAAAGATTGATGCCGCTGTCGCTCGCGCCCAAGGTAATGTCGCTACCCATGCCGCTTCCAGCGAGCAGATCGTCATCATCTAAATCAAGTTCGATCGATGAATCGGCTGCACCAATGGCAGAACCGAGACCGGAACCCAATCCTGATCCGTCTAAGGAAAGCTCGTCGTCATCCAAGGACAACGCGTCGCTACCTGCAGGATCCGCCTTGAGACGGGAATCGTCTTCTTGAGACAGATCGATTCCGCTTTCAGAATCAGTGCTCAGCCCAAGACCCGTTCCGCTACCATCGAGGCTTAGTAGCTCCGAGTCACCAGCCAGAACATCCGAAGCACCAGCCCCAGCATCAATACCGAGATCGCTGTCGGCCAGCGAAAGATTGCTGTCGCCAGCAAGCGTCAGATCACTACCTGCTCCACTATCGGCAGCCAAAGAGAGGTCACTGCCGTCGTCGGCAATCGAGAGATCACTATCACCGGCAAGAGACAACTCACTGCCGCCATCGGTTGCCAGCGCAAGATCGCTGCCGTCGTCGATTTTCAGATCGCTACCACTCGCCAAGGCAAGATCGCTACCATCGTCGAGCGAGATTTCTTCGCCTGCTTCGGCTGCGATTTGAATATCACTGTCGCCGCCAATATCGTCGTTTGCTTGGCCAATGATCGTACTGCTTGTGCCATCATCGCTGCGGCCCAGCTCTTCTTCTGAAATCAGGATCGAGCCGCCTTCGTCATCGTCGTCCAGCTCTAGCTCATCAACGTCGATCATGTCGTCGCCGCCAGTGAGGCCAAGTTTTTCACCGACGTCTTCCACTTTGTCTTTGACAGCATCGGTAATGCCACCAAGCATTCCGCCCGCCGCACCGGTTGCGGCACCAGCGACATCGCTGAGATCCATATCCGAAGCAACACGTTCCAGCTCGGTCGGCTTGAATTTCCAACTCGCACCATCGCGGTAACCAAAGATCTTCTTTTGGTCGACGAGTTCCGTCAGCGCCTCGGCTGAGATACCGAGTTGCTCCGCCGCTTCCTTGAGTTCAATCAACTTTGCCATGCAGTTTTGCTCCACGCAACATGCGTAAAAAGATCGCGATCAACGCGAGGCTTTATCTGTTCCAATGTTCGCTACTTCGCACCTGGAAGGCCACGAAGAATATGCCAGCACGTGCCCGCTTACGTTGAAATACGTAGCCGGGACCGAGTGGATAGTTTCATCATTCATTCTAAAACAGGCGAGTGACGATTCAAGCCAATTGCCCCGGAACCCTCGTAATGACACGAGTTTACGCAGATTTGTGGTATATGCGGCAGA
The DNA here is from genome assembly GCA_964397295.1 of uncultured Pirellulaceae bacterium. GTDB lineage: Bacteria > Planctomycetota > Planctomycetia > Pirellulales > Pirellulaceae > CAYNJG01. Next base: position 39,180 of record CAYNJG010000027.1, on the reverse strand, counting down.
ACCCGTGGCGGACGTAAAACATTTAAAACTAACTCGTGCCGGAATCTGCTGAACACCAGCTAAGCAATTCGTACCAAATTGAGACAGAGTTCCGCAATGAGGTCCGAAACCGCTATCTCAAGATGAGACTGCTGAATTTCAAGCTGCTCGAAAAGCATACAAATGCGCAAGAATCCGCGGGTGGCACGAGCCGTCCGAAAATGAGAATTCCACCGGCAATCCCATAAGCTCTTTGCGGCTTTTCATTTACGATTTCTTAGGCACGTTTGGGCACGCCGTTCGCTTTTAGTGTGAAGCAGATGTCGAGGCACGTTGCCTCGGCAGCTGGCCCGTGGGTCTATGACGTTTTTTGTTGAGTGGTTGCCTTGCCCCTGACTGCTTAGCTTGCCAATCGTATTGGCGCGTCACAGACCCTTTTTTTATGCGCTGACTTTGAGGCTGGGCGCATGCCCTCCGGCGAAGCGCCATTTGAAGCTGCCTCCCAAAAACCTCACGGTTTACCCGCTCGATCATTCGTGCCGGAGGGCTAGCGCCTTTTCCTCTCCGATGATTCTTGAGGCCCAATGGCGAAAGAGAACCCAACGTCTATATTCGGGTGTCGCAAGTTCTCTCCTTCGTATATCCCACCTTTGGATCCGGCATGTTTCGCGTTACTCGTCGTATTGATTTCTGCTACGGCCATCGTCTCTTGAATTACGACGGCAAATGCAAGAATCTTCACGGCCACAACGGACGTGCAGAAATCGCTATCGCAGCTGACAAACTTGACGACCTCGGAATGGTCTTAGACTTCACGGAAATAAAACGTGTGGTCACAACTTGGGTCGATGAAACGCTAGATCATCGCATGATCCTCCATAAGGACGATCCAGCCGTTCCGATCCTGAAAGAGCTGGGGGAACCGATGCACTTGTTGGATGCGAATCCAACTGCGGAAAACATTGCAAAAGCAATCGGGGAATTTGCGATCGCTCAAGGATTTCCAGTTGCGCAAGTAGATCTGTGGGAAACACGAAACTGCTATGCGACGTATCTGAATCCGGCGTTTAAGTAAGTAGCAGTCACAGCACACGTGCATCACGCCGCCATCAAAGCGTATTCTTACGGCTTACATTGACGACTTGTGTCGACGCCATCATGTCATGCAGGCATTGTCGGTCTTCGCCTAAGATAAAGGCAACGTCGAGCAAACCAAACATCGGTATCCAACTGAGAAGCCCAATTAACCATCGGCGAATCAGTACACCTTTCACGAAGCCGGGCGGCAAACCATCTTTTGTTTTCACAATGCGAATGCCAGCCGCTCTTTTCCCAATCGACTCACCGAAGGTTGCGGTCAGGTACATGTTATCGCAATCGAAAGAAAAAGCAGCGTGGCCGGAGCCATGCAAGCGACCATGAGAATTTCAGACGGTTCGAATCCACCAGAAATTGCATACACCGCGAGATAACCGGCGAACAACGGACCAATTACGACAACTCCGTCAATGATTATCGCAAACAAACGTTTTCCAGGATCGGCAAGGTCATTGCGATCGACTACCAGTGGTGCGATCTCAGGAGTCCGCAATCCGACTTGGGCCATAGGATCCTGTGTACTTTCATGCGGTACACGGTTAACTCTGCCACACGTTGGACACTCAGCAGTTCTGCCAGCAGCATGATCTGGCAATTGGTTCAACGTTCTACATGTTGGGCAATCGAAAAGAATCGGCATCGTGGGTCGAAGTTGGGACATGGGATGAATCCCGAAGTCTATCCGCATCTCTGACTTAACACCAAACTTGCGTTGTAGAACGCGTTTCTCTCTCAGGACTTTTGTTTGGTACCAAGTAGGTCCACTAGGTCCAAGAAAAAAGGCCTGGCGGCGACTTGCAATGCAAACCGCGCCAGGCCACCCCCCTGGGTGAATCCGTCGCCGACGAAGACGAAGGATTAACCTCGTGCCGGTAGTATCGGCCGCCTAATCGGAAAACTTAACGGAGCCCCGAAAGTCATCCGTAAATCGCACGCCTTCTGGTGCTGGCGAGTCTTGCTGGCGAGTGAATCAGCACGAACCGAAAATCTTCGGACGATTTCCTCATTAATGTTTGCGGATCGATCCGATTCTGAGGGACAGACGATAACGCGCGCTGGCTACCACTGCTTGCATTGCCGAGCCGGCCACGCATTTCAACCGACGCGAGAAAGGAATCGACCGTGTCCAAAACAAACAGCAAAAGCTTCAGTTCGATCGTGATCGAATCATTGGGCTGGCCACTGTTCTGGGGCCTGGCCGCAACTTTTGGGTTTTACCTGCTTCTTGGCTGGGGCATCATCCAAAACAATTTGGTCTCGCGATACTTTGCTGGTCACCCGGTCGAGTACATTGAAACTGCACTGTTTTTCATTGGCGTGGCTGCATTGCTAATGAAAGCATTCGATCTAGCGTTTCAGTTCAGTGCCGTACCGGAAACGAAACTACCAACGGCCGCGGCAAGCGGCGATTCTCCCGAAAGAACGGGTGAGTTGCTTGCATCGCTGAAGAAGCTGCCCGAGCGACTGCGTGAAACGTATCTCGCACAACGACTATTCAATGCGTTGCGATACGTTCATCAGTCGGAGTCCGCGGAAGGTATCGACGACCAACTTCGCTATCTATCAGATGTCGACGCCGAACGATCGCACGACGGTTACTCGTTAGTCCGGATGATCATCTGGGCCACGCCGATGCTTGGATTCTTGGGAACCGTAATCGGGATTACCCTGGCACTTGGAAACTTGTCGCCGGAAGCTCTTGTCGATGCACCCAAAGACGCTATGCAAGGACTACTAGCGGGTCTTAGCGTTGCGTTCGATACCACCGCGCTGGCACTTTCGCTTTCGATCGTACTGATGTTCATTCAGTTCTTGGTCCGCGAAGTTGAAACACAACTGCTCACCGCAGTTGATCGCAAAGCGGAAGACGAATTGGTAGGCCGGTTCGTGGGGAGCTCGCAATCGGGCGATCCACAAGTCGCAGCGATGAAGCGAATCTCGCAACACGTTGTTGAGTCGGTTGAAAAACTTTCGCAGCGACAAGCCGCGTCACTCGAAAGCACGGTTACCGCTTCGCAAAAACAATGGAGCACCGCTCTGCAAGCAACGAGCACGGCAGTGCAAGCGAACTTGCAGCACGCGGTCGGACGCTGGGCCGAGAATCAATCGGAAGCATTCGTCAAAGCAGAACATGTCGCGAGTCAACGCATTGCTGATCGCTGGGGTGATATCCAGCGTGGTATGCAAGAGCAAGCTTCGATCTTGTCAGCTCAACACGAAGCCATATCGCGCCAGAGTGAAATCATGGAACGCGTCGTTACTGCGACAGGCGATGTGAAGAATCTTGAGTCAGCGTTGAACCAAAACCTATCGGCGCTTGCTGGAGCGAAGAACTTCCAAGACACCGTTATGAGCCTCTCGGCAGCGATTCAATTGCTAACCTCGCGACTTGGCGTCACGACACGCGACGTACAATTGCACAATGATCAGGAACGTGCCGCATGAGCCGTCGAACGCTTCGCGACGATGCGGGCGTGAACTTGTTTCCGTTCATGGCCGTTCTGATTTGCACCGTGGGTGCGCTGATCATGCTGCTTGTTGTCATGGTGCAACAAGCTCGCGTGAAAGCCAATGTGCCTCACGAAGCAATCGCCGCGCGAAAAGCGGAACTGAAACAGATCGAACGTGAGCAACAGGCAATACTCGCGGAACACGAGAAGAAAAAGGCGGCAGCAGCGGAGAGCCAAGCAGCATTCGATGAATTCAAGTGGCGGGCAGAAACGCTTCGCAGTTCGTATGAAACCACGGTTGAACAACTTGCGGAAGAGCGGTTGAAGCTCAGCCATCTCGAGTCGAATACGCGAGAGCTAGAAGAAAAAGCCACGGCAATGCAAGCCGAAGCGGACCTCATCGCACAAACGGCCGAGGACAAAGTCGAAGTTCGCTCGAACGTTGAGTCAGAACTGAGAGATCTTCAAAATGCGATCGCAAGTGCTACGAGTGAACTGGACCAAACCAAACAGGATCTTGCGAACCTCGACCCCAAATACGTTTTGATTCCCTACAAAGGTCCCAATGGAACAGACCGACGTCCGATCTACATCGAATGCCTCGCCGACCGCGTGGTGATGCAACCGGAAAATGTAACGCTGATTAGCGAAGATTTCCAAGAACCACTGACCGTCGAAAACCCACTCGCCCGCGCGCTGCGCGCAAAGCGAGAATTTCTCCAAGACAATGGATTGATCGGCGCGGAATCTGAACCGTATCCGTTGCTCGTCGTTCGCCCAGGTGCAGCGTCCACATACGCGGCAGCTCGAGCAGCGATGAAAGCTTGGGAGTCCGAATTCGGTTACGAATTGGTCGAACGCGAAGTTAAACTTGATTACCTTGAGCCAGACCCGCGCCTCACTGAACTCCTGGAAGATGTGGTCATCGAAACGCGTGGCAGGCGCCAAATGATGCGTACGGCGCGAGCAAGCGGTATCCCACGGCAGCGACAACGCGAACGATTGCGACCTTCGTCGTCTGGCGGCTTTGAATCTGTCGGCGGCGGCTCAGAGTTAGCCGGCGGAAAATCGTCCAATGACTTTGGCGAAGACGCTTACGGCAATTCAGACAATCGCTACGGAGGTGTTGGCGGGGCTGCTGGCGCGAACCCGGGCAACGGCCGTTATGGACAAGGTCCATCGCGGTTTGAGACCGCCGCGAATGGATTCAGCAACGGACTCGGCGGACCGAACAATGGCAGCGAACTGAACTTCGCCGGACAGAACGACGGCACCTCGCGATTTGCAGCGAACGGACAAGGTGGGACTTCTCAAAGTGGGAACGCTCAAGGCGACCCGCCTGCTGACCAAAGTGGATTCGGCGGTCCCGAATTTGGTGGACCGGGAGAGTTCGGCGACAGCGCATCTGCACCGACCGCAAACAACCGATTCCGTAGCACGGTCGGTAAAGAAAACCCGTTTCGCAACGCGGCTGCTAGTGCAGATTCAGCCGGTGGGTTTGGTGGAACATCGGCAACAGCGACAGGCTCCGGCGGACGCGGTAGCTCGGGAAGTGGTGGAAGCAGCTCGAACAACGCCAGCTCATCCGGTGCTTCGGCGCAAGTGGGTGCGACATCAAGCCTTTCACAAAACCGAGGCAGCAACTGGGCACTACCAGGCAGCGGCCAACAAGATGCCGTTGGCATTCAGCGACCCGTCTACATCGCGTGCGCTCAAGACACACTCTCGTTGATACCCGAACGCGGCACAACGCAAGAACTCGAGACCTTCCGCCACGGCGGTAACGTCAACAGTGTTGTTGATGTATTTGTAGATTCGGTTCAATCGCGACTTGATAGTTGGGGCATCGCCGGGCAAGGCATCTACTGGAAACCAGTTCTGCAGGTCCGAGTTAACCCAGGTTCCGACGCGGTATATCAACAACTGCTACGCTTACTAGACGACAGTGGCATCGAGGTAACACGCGAGCCATGAGAAGAAAAAAGACAAACCTATCCGACGCGATCGGAACCGATTCGTTTCTCGATATCGTAGCCAACCTGGTCGGCATCTTGCTAATCTTCCTGATGGTGATTGGCGTTCGCATGGACGATGCCAGTGAATCGGCCAACGACGATGCTCCCAACGCAACGCTTGCAGGAATGGTTGCACCGCCTCCGCTTGTGTTGCCAGAGATTGAGATGCCGGACGTCGACGCGGCGCGACTAGAACTCAACCGTGTCGAATCCAGCATCCAAGAATCGCACGCCGAAGCGAACCGTCTTGCGGGATTGATGAAATTACAGAAACTCGATCGTGACAACTTGATGCTTGCGATCGCTAGTGCAGAGCGAGAACTCGAATCGCGTCGAGCGAAACTGGATCAAAACCAGCAGGCAAAACTCCAGACAGAAGTCGAGCTGAAAAACGCCGAAGCAGAATACCAAAGCATCCTTGGACAGCTGGAGTCTATGAAGCTCGCCATCGACGAACAGCAACCGGAAGTGTTGCAACACGTCGCCACTCCCATTGCAAAGACCGTATTCGTTCGCGAGGAACACTTTCGGTTGAAGGATGGTCGTCTTTCGTATGTGCCACTGAATGAAATGTCGGCACAGCTACGATCGGAGGCTCCGAAGAAAGTTTGGAAACTAGAACGAGCTCGACAAATCACCGAAACGATTGGTCCTAGCCAGGGATTTCAAATGCGATACACCTTGCGACGCAACAAGGTGCCCATTCAGACCGATTCAGGCATCCGCGGCGTGCGTGAGGTTGTCGAACTGGATCGGTTCGTGATGGTACCGGATGGCAATTTACGGGGCGAAACGGTTTCCCAAGCTCTCGAGCAAACATCCAACTTGCGAAGTCGACTAGGTGGCTGGAATCCGCGTGAAACGATCGTCACGATTTGGACCTATCCAGATAGTTTCGGCGAATTCCGCGAATTGAAGGCGGGACTCTATGAACTCGGTTTTCTCACGGCCGCTAGGCCACTGCCGTCAAATCAGTTGATTAGCGGTTCACCCGAGGGTACGCGTTCGGCTGCTCAATAGTCGCTAGGGCCAGAGGCGGGCGATAGGGTTCCTATTTTCGTGCTTTTCCTCGTCCCTCGGCCTCGCCCTCAAAGTTTGTGAAATTTTTCCCAAAGTCGGCTCTGAGCCCGTTGACCCTATTTGGGCCCTTGCATAGATTGCTTCGTCGTAGGGAAGAACTGCACATCTTGAGTGGCAATGAGGGCCGTTTTTGGGCTCTATTTTCTGCTTTTGGTCCTGTGGTGTTTAGCAGGGTTGGCTAACCGTTTTTGATTTACCTTTCGGGGACCATTGCCAGAGTCTCGCGAGCCTTCACCGAAGGCCAGATCGATTGCACTCGCTTACGAGTGGGTCGCGCGCATCACCGCGGTTGCTCTGATAATGGTTTTGCCCGGCGTCGCAGGTCGCTGGCTTGATGTTCGGTTCGGTACCGGGTTTCTCGCTTTGATTGGTTTTGCGATCGGTTTTTGTGTGGGCTTTGCCGCACTTTTGTCGATGGTCAACGGAAACAACAACAAGCAGAAGTCGGACGTGACTTCCTCCCGCGACCTTGAATAACTCGATCCACACAACGGCAAGCGTGAACGCTCACCAAGACGACACCGCACATCGGCTCCGATCTGGTACGCGAAGCGTGCTTTGGATTCTCGCTGCCCAGTTTGCCTTGTCTATTGCAATTGGTGCCTACGGGTACTCCACATACGGGACGCAGGGCATCGCGACGACTGCCAGCGCAGCGCTTATTTGCTTCGTTCCAGCAAGTCTTGCTTTGTACTCGGTTGCGATGACGGCGGGAACGATCAACGCTTTGACTGGTACTCTCGTGTCGATGGTCGTGCGGACGGCGGTTCCATTTTTTGTGACCATTTTGCTAGTGCAGACGGTTAAGCCGCTTGCTGATACCGGTCTGTTCGCTATGGTTCTGATTAACTATCTCGCAGTGCTCGCAGTGGAATCCGTATTGGCGGTTCGCATGATTCAAACTCTTGCCCCTCCGGCGGTTCAGCAGTAATGGCATCACAAATACTCCACATCAAAGACGCGTACTATTTCGAAGTCCCGAAAGCACTTTGGGGCGCCGAGTATGCTGGCATTAAAGCGGCATCTGCTGAGGACGGCTCGACGCTGTTCCCGCATTGGCTGGTCAAGCTCGACGAGAGTTATCTTGGTTGGCAGGCTAAGAAGTTCCTGCAGGAAACAACATCGCTAGGGATCGATCTGCCCAACAGTGTGATGGCTGACTATCACCATTGGCTACACGCGGATCATTCGAACTCTGGTAAGCCAATCGCCAAGTACATCGAAGCTTCGGGACTGATTGACAAGCAGCTCGAAGACTCAACCTGGTCTACCGCTTGGACGAAAGCACAAGAAGCCGGCTCTGTCGAAGCATTCCTCATTGATCCCTCAACGAAGGAATGGAGTCAGGCTAAAATAGATGGGTACAATACAGCACTCAGTGGCAAGGTTCTTGTTCCACAAGTGTTTGGCGGTCGATTGAAGAACCTCTACGAAGCCGAAAGTGGTTTCTGCCTCTCGAAGTTTATGGTCATTGAGGTAGTGGTCGCACTAATTCTGATTGCGTTCTTCACACTGCTCGCAAGAAAACTCACAAAGTCCAACGGCAATGCGGTCAAAGGCCGTTTTGCAAACGCACTAGAAACGTTCTTGCTGTTCATGCGAGACGAGGTTGCTCGTCCTGCCATCGGCCATGACGGCGACAAATACGTTCCATTGCTTTGGACCATCTTCTTTTTCGTGTTGGGCCTGAACCTCATGGGCATGATCCCGTGGGTTGGTGCTCCAACCGGTGCTTTAGCGTGCACTAGCGCGTTAGCCTTTGTCACATTTCTAACGGGTCTGATTATGGGCTCGAAGAAATTCGGATTGGTGGGATTCTGGACGAACCAAGTTCCGTCCATGGACCTACCACCGGCCCTATCGCTTCCGATTAAGAGCCTGTTGTTCGCAATCGAGATTTTGGGGCTGGGTATCAAACATGCCGTTTTGGCGATTCGACTTCTGGCGAACATGTTTGCCGGTCACATCGTTTTGCTAGGCATCATGATGATTGCATTTAGTGCAAAAGGGGCCATGAGTCCAACTTGGTGGGTTGCTGCTCCGATCTCTGCGATCGGGTCGACACTGTTTAGCCTGCTGGAGTTGGGAGTGGCTTTCCTTCAAGCATACGTATTCACCTTTTTATCGGCCTTGTTTATCGGTGCATCCACGCACCATCACTAACTCGGTCAAAGCATCCACTACAGGAGTAATTCCGTGAAGGGTTTGGCAAAATTTTCTGCTTTGGCAGTAGTTGCTTTTTTCGCAATGGCGGTACCCGCCCTAGCTCAAGAGACTGCGGCACCAACACCACTTATCAACCTAACGGGAACGTTCGGTGCTGGTCTGGTAACGATTGGTGCTGCCTTCGGTATCGCTAAGCTTGCGAGCGCAGCTTTGGAAGGCATGGCTCGACAGCCTGAAGTGGCTAGTCAGATTCAAACCGCGATGATTATCGCTGCGGCGTTGATCGAGGGTTTCACCTTCTTCGCGCTGTTTATCTGCTTCCTCAGCCCTTAAGTCGTTTGATTCGAGGCACGAAGATGTCTTTTCGATATTTGATGTTTTGCTGCGCCTTCACCTGCTGCTTTGCAGTGGGATGTGGGTCAGAGCCAGAAGCGAAGAAAGTCGATGCTGGTGCTACGACTGTAGTAGCAGAGGCGAATCCTGATGAGCACGCTCATGGCGAAAGTCATGCTGAGGCTCATTCGGACGAACATGCTGCTGAAGCCGCACATGGAGACGAAGGTCACGAGGCCGAATCCCATGCAGTTGCTCACGCAACCGACAACGGTCACGGCGGCGATGCTCATGACGCTCACGCGGCCACTGATGGCCACGGTGATAGTCATGGCGGTGGCGATCACGGCGGAGAGTACCACGATCCCTATGAGGATGCTTTGCATGGAAATGCTGGGGCAGGCCTCGAGAAACCCGAAGAGTGGAAAGCAAGTCTGGCCATCTGGTCATTCGTTGTCTTTGGCATGCTACTGGGGATTTTATGGAAGTTCGCGTGGGGACCAATCTGTGCAGCGCTCGACCAGCGTGAATCAGCGGTCCAGGCAAACATTGATGCTGCTAAAGAGCAAAACGATAAGGCGGCGAAGCTTCTAGCTGATCACGAGGCCAAGTTGGCGGGAACAGCTGAAGAAGTCCGGTCGCTTTTGGATAATGCTCGCAAAGAAGCGGAAACGCAGAAAGCGAGCATCTTGGCGGAAGCCCAGAAAGCAGCAGACTCAGAAAAGAATCGCGCACTGCAAGAAATTGCAGCGGCGAAAAACGGAGCTCTTCAAGAGCTTGCGGAACAGAGTGTCGATACGGCTGTTGGAATGGCTGGTTCGATCGTCAAGAAGGAACTCAAATCCGACGATCATTCGTCACTCATTTCGGAAGCCCTGAAGCACTTCCCCGGAATGAACTAACTCAGGTTTTACAGCCGAACAACAGGTACGTGGGATGTCCGAAACGGTAGACATCGGGAAACAGCAAGTTGCGGCGGTCTATGCGAAAGCGTTGATCGGTGCAGCCCAAAAAGCTGGCAACACTGGCGACGTAATCGAAGAACTCGATTCGATCGTCGATGATGTACTTGCGAAATCTCCCGACTTTGAAGCCACCATTGGCAGTTCAAGGATATCGACAGAGGAAAAAACGGGTTTGATCGATCGCGCTTTCAAAGGTGCGTCCGAGCAAATCATCACGTTCTTGAAGGTTCTCGCGAACCACGATCGGTTGGATTGCATTCGAGAAGTTCGCACGGAAGCAAAGCGGCTTTACAACGATCTGCAAAAGCGACGAGCGGTAGAAGTCATTACTGCCAAAGCTCTGACCAAACCGCAGCGAAAAGAAGTCGTCGAGACATTGCAGAAGAAGATGAACTGCGAAGTTGATCTGACGGAAAAAGTAGATGAAGACATTATCGGCGGTATGATCGTACGCGTCGGTGACACAATTATTGATGGAAGTGTTCGCAATAAGTTGACGGAAATGAAATCGCAAGCGATGCAAAAAGTCGTTGAGCAGATTCATGGCGGTAGTGATCGCTTTTCCTCGGACAACTAGTTACGAACTGCCCAACGGCTAATTGCAAACCATCGAAAGGTATTTGCACGATGAAGTTTAGTGCGGACGAAATCACGTCAGTCATCCAAAAAGAAATTGAGAACTTCAAAGACCGCGTCAACGTACGCGAAGTCGGAACAGTTCTCGAAGTGGGTGATGGTATCGCTCGAGTTCATGGTCTTTCCGGCGTGATGGCTGGGGAGATGGTCGAATTCCCAGGTGGCATTCGAGGCCTGGCCTTCAACCTTGAAGAGAACAGCGTCGGTGTCATTATTCTTGGTGATTACCTAAAGATCCAAGAAGGTGACGAAGTTCGCGCCGTTGGCGAGTTGCTCTCCGTGCCTGTTGGTGACGCAGTCGTTGGCCGCGTTGTTGACCCGCTCGGCAATCCGCTTGATGGCCTGGGACCAATTGAAACTACCGAACGGCGGCCTGTCGAAGTCATCGCTGCGGGCGTGTCCGAGCGACAGCCGGTTACCGAGCCACTTCAAACTGGCCTTAAAGCTGTCGACGCAATGACGCCGATCGGTCGTGGTCAGCGTGAATTGATCATTGGTGACCGCAAGACGGGTAAAACTGCCGTCGCGATTGACGCGATCATCAATCAAAAGAACACTGGCGTGAAGTGTTTCTACGTAGCGATCGGCCAAAAGGACTCGTCCGTGGCCGGCGTCATCGAGAACCTTCGAAAATACGGCGCGATGGAATACACGACGGTCATCGTTTCCGGTGCGAGCTCCCCTGCTCCGCTGCAATACGTTGCTCCGTACGCTGGAACGGCGATGGCCGAGTACTTCATGTTCAAAGGCGAACATGCATTGGTCGTCTACGATGATTTGACTCGCCAAGCTTCCGCTTATCGCGAACTGTCGTTACTCATGCGTCGCCCACCTGGACGTGAGGCTTTCCCTGGTGACGTTTTCTACTGTCACAGTCGATTGCTCGAGCGATCAGCCAAGCTTTCCGACGAGTTGGGCGGCGGTTCCATTACATCGCTACCGATTATTGAAACGCTGGAAGGTGAAGTTTCGGCCTACATTCCAACGAACGTGATTTCGATCACCGACGGTCAGATCTACCTGCAACCCGACTTGTTCTTTGCCGGTATCCGACCTGCTATGAACGCCGGTATTTCGGTATCTCGTGTTGGTGGTGCTGCACAAATCGGTGCCATGAAGAAGGTATCCGGCGGTCTGCGACTCGACTTGGCTGCCTTCCGTGAATTGGAAGCGTTCGCTCAACTCGGCACCGACCTTGATGCGGCAACACAGCAACAGCTAGACCGCGGTTATCGTATGGTCGAGTTGCTTAAGCAGCCACAATACTCGCCGATGAACGTGATCGATCAGATCTTCAGCATCTACGCCGGTACGCGAGGCCATCTCGACAAGGTGCCGCTGGATCAGGTGCAGAAATGGGAAAAAGACTTCCTCGAATTTGTTCACCGCGAGCGACAAGACTTGTGGGACAAGGTCGAGAAAGGAGGCAAGCTCACCGACGAGATCAGCGATGGCATTAAGAAAGCCATCGAAGACTTCGCCAGTTCGTACACGATCGCAGGTTCTGAGTCGGAATCGGCCTAGGTTGCTGGGGGAATCAAATGGCCAACTCAAGAGCATTAGACAAACGTCGTAAGTCCGTCAAGAACATCCGCAAGATCACGCGGACGATGGAGCTTATCGCCACTGCCCGATTCAAAAAGGCAATGGACCGAGCGACGGCTGCTACCGCTTATACGAAACGCATTACGGACTTAGTGGGTTCGCTTTCCAAAACTGGTTTGGAAGTTAGTCACCCACTCCTGGACGAGCGACCAGAGATCAAAAAATGCAACTTGCTCGTGCTTAGTGGTAACCGCGGTCTATGCGGTGGCTACAACGGTAACGTGATTCGCGCCGGACTGTCTCGTTGGGAAGAAATTAACAACACGATTCCCAGCAGCTCGATCGAAATCTCAGGCAAACGTGGCATCTCGGCATTCAAACACCGCGGTATCGAAGCCGACAAGTCGTACACAAACTTCGATGACAAACCTACGTTCGAAGAAGTCGACGCATTGGCGACCGGTTACTTAGACGCTTATGCGGCTGGTGAGATTGATCGATTGGACGTGGTCTACACAAAGTTTCTAACGATCTCAAAACAAGTTGCCACCGTTGAAACATTGCTTCCACTTGGTTCGCTCGATCTGGAGCCTGGCGAAGAGGAAGAAGCAGGTGGCGAGCAGATGTACGAATTCGAACCATCCGCCGAAAGCATTTTGGAAGAAGTGGTTCCCACTAGCTTCAAAATCAAACTGTTTAAGTGCTTCCTTGATGCAGCGGTCAGTGAGCAAGTTGCTCGAATGGTCGCGATGAAGGGTGCAACCGAAAACGCGGGCGACCTGATCAAGCAACTTTCGATGGCTTACAACCGAGCTCGACAATCACAGATTACGGGTGAGATCATGGAAATCATCGGTGGCGTCGAAGCCCTTAACAACTAACCGAATACAGTAAGTCAGGTACGCCTGACCATAAGAATATTTTCGCAACAAGCGATACGTGGAGAAAACCGAATGGCAACTGCAACAAGCGTCGGCAAGATTACGCAAATCATTGGTTCGACCTTCGACGCCGAATTCCCTGAAGATTCACTGCCCGCGATTTACAACGCTGTCAAAGTCGAGAGCGAACAAAAAGGCATGAAGGTCTCGCTCACTGGCGAAGTGCAACAGCACCTCGGCGGCGGACGCGTTCGTTGCATCGCACTCGGTAGTACGGACGGCATGGTCCGCGGTCAAGATTGCGTCGATGTCGGTGAGCCAGTTTCCGTTCCCGTCGGTGAAGAAACGCTCGGTCGCGTGTTCAACATGCTCGGCGAGCCTGTGGATGGTCGCGGAGATGTTGGTGCGAAAGAGAGCTGGTCGATTCACCGTCAAGCACCTGGTATCGATGAGCTTTCAACGAACACAGAGCTGTTCGAAACGGGTATTAAGGTTGTGGACTTGCTGACACCGTTCGTTCGTGGTGGTAAAGCTGGTCTGTTCGGTGGTGCTGGTCTTGGCAAGACGGTTATTCTGACCGAGCTTATCGCTCGTATCGCTCGTGAGCATGGTGGTTACTCGGTATTTGCTGGCGTGGGCGAGCGAACTCGTGAGGGAACGGACCTTTGGCTTGAAATGCAAGAAGCCAAGATCGGTGATACGGGCCGAAGCGTTATTGAACAAACGGCGATGGTCTTCGGTCAAATGAACGAACCACCCGGATCTCGACTTCGAGTTGCTCTTTCGGCGCTAACGATGGCCGAGTACTTCCGTGACACCACGGGTAAAGACACGCTGTTGTTCGTCGATAATATTTTCCGTTTCTCGCAAGCGGGTTCAGAGGTATCTGCCCTTCTCGGTCGTATGCCTTCGGCGGTTGGTTACCAGCCTACTTTGGCAACGGAAATGGGACAGCTTCAAGAGCGAATTGCTTCGACAAACAAAGGAGCGATCACGTCAGTTCAAGCGGTCTACGTTCCTGCGGATGATCCGACTGACCCTGCACCTGCAACGGCGTTCGGTCAGCTCGACGCGTTCATCTATCTGGAACGATCGATTTCGGAAAAAGGTATTTACCCTGCGATCGACCCGTTGGCATCTAGCTCTCGTATTCTCGATCCGCAGTACGTGGGCGAACGACATTACGCGATTGCTCGACGCGTTCAAACAACACTTCAGCGGTATCGTGAATTGCAAGACATCATCGCGATTCTCGGCGTTGATGAATTGAGCGAGGCGGACAAAACCGTTGTCCATCGTGCTCGTCGCATCGAACGATTCTTGTCGCAGCCGTTTTATGTTGCGGAAGTCTTCACCGGTAAAACTGGTGAGTTCACTTCGCTGGAAGACACTATCCGTAGCTTCGAAGAAATCTGCGACGGCAAATGGGATCACTTGCCAGAGCAAGCATTCATGTACGTGGGTGTTGTTGAGCAAGCGGAAGCACAAGCCAAGAAGATGGCAGAAGACGCCAACTAACAACTAGCTTTTGCCCGCGAGAGTCGCGACCAGGAACAAATCATGGCCACAATCAAATGCGTTGTCGTAACGCCCGAAGCAACGTCAATCGAAAAAGATGCAGACTTTATCTCTGTACCGCTTTTCGATGGTGAAAAGGGCGTCGCGGCAGGACACAGTCCGATGATTGGGCGACTTGGTTTTGGTGAACTCCGCCTGAAGATCGGCAGTACGGTCGAGCGGTACTATATCGATGGTGGTTTCGTCCAAATCGAAGGCAATACGGTCTCGCTGATGACAGGCAAGATCGTTGAAGCATCGGAACTCGATGGCAAAGTGGCTGAAGAAGAAATCACCGAAGCCATGAAAAAGCCAGCCAATACTCCAGAGCTTCTCGAAATCCGTAATCGTTCAATCGAACGCGCTCGGGCTCAGCTTCGTCTCTCGAAGAAAAACTGATTCGGTCGAGCCGATCAACAGTTCATGACCTTGCTTTTGTTCGTAGCTGCGCAAAACGGCGTGATGCCAAGAATTGCGTTGATGAAACATCTTCGTCACCTCGATTGTCCGACGATGTGCAGCTAAGCGAACATGCTAGTTGTGCCAACTCTGCATGTGCCCTCTACCATGTTATGGACCAGGTCGTTGGAGCAGCATTGATGCAAGCCTCTTGCCGTGACCAGCAACTGATCTCTCTATCGCTAGCGGGCTCGTTACTTGTGTAGCTAACACTGCTACTGCGTTCAACAAATTGATCTTCAGTCGTGTCGCATCTTACAGGTACTATCCCGCCGCTTCTCTCCACTCAGAGTCGTTTCGATTTGGGATATTACGATGCCGGCGCTTCGCATTTGCTTGGTCATAACGGAGGACTGGTATTTCTGGTCTCATCGGCGAAGTCTTGCGCAGTACCTTACGGCGTTGGGGCATGACGTTCATCTCGTGACGCGCCTTTCAAAACTCAAATCACAAATAGAAGCCGCGGGCTTCACTCCGCATTCCGTCGGACTACAACGGACAGCAAAGAATCCGCTTTCGGAAACCGCCGTGACGCGAAGAATGGCGGCCTTATTCCGTGAGCTCAAGCCAGACGTTGTGCATCTTGTCGGTATGAAACCGATTCTCTACGGCAGTATCGCTTCGCGAATTGCCAAGGTGCCGGCAACGATCTGTGCGATTGCTGGGTTAGGTTGGCTGTTTACTCCAGGTGGCGTGCTCAAAACTTCAGCTCGACAACTCGTGTCGACTTACTTCCGATACGCACTCGCCAACAATCCGCGCGTACAGTACCTCGTTCAAAACTCTCATCACCGTGATGTTTTGCTTCAGAATAAGATGGCCGGTGACGATCAGGTAACGACCATTTCTGGGGCCGGTGTGAATCCACATCGGTTCCGAGTTCAACCCGAACCAGATTCGATTCCCACCGTGATGACTCACGCTCGCATGCTTTGGGACAAGGGCATCGGCGACTTAGTCGATGCGGCACGAATCATCAAGCAACAAAACGTCGACTGTCGTATTCGGTTGGTTGGCGATCCGGACCCGGCTAACCCGGCCAGCATTTCGCTTGAACAACTCAACGCGTGGAACACTGAACAGATCGTATCGTGGCAAGGTAGAAGCTCCGAGATTCCACAACTATTGGCGGACTCACACATCGCCTGTTTGCCGTCTTATCACGAAGGCTTTCCGCTTTCGCTGGTCGAAGCAATGTCGTGCGGTCGTGCCGTGGTAACCAACGACATTCCTGGCTGCCGAGACGCGGTCACTCACGAGCAATCCGGGCTACTAGTACCCAAAGGGGACGCTTCAGCATTAGCGAATGCGCTTGTTCGCCTTATCCAGGATCCAGCACTTCGACGTCGGTTCGGTGCCCAAGGGCGCCGAGACGTCATGCGAAGAATGTGTAGTGAAATCGTGAATCAACAGACACTTGAATGCTATATCCAGTTACTCGGCCAGCAGCGTTCGAACGAAACAATACTCCCAAGGCGAGCTGCGTAGCGATGAAAGAAAAAACAGTCTTGGTAACTGGCGGTAACGGGTTCGTGGGGCAATACGTCTGCCGACAACTAATGGAAATGGGAAACCGTGTTCGTGTACCAACGCGAACCCTCATGCAAAGCAGAAATCACGCGTGTGAGTTTGTGCCCACCGGCGACCTCACGACTTTCGCAAACTGGCGACAACTCGTGCGCGACGTGGATGCAGTTGTGCACCTTGTCGCGAGAACTCATGTTACCGATGAATTCGGTGCCGCGGCGATGCAAAAGTATCGAGCGGTCAATGTCGATGTAACGCGACGATTAGCCAAAGCTGCATTGGATGTGGGCGTGAAGCATTTCGTCTACTTAAGTTCTATCAAAGCCGTCGGTAACGAAAGCAACGAACCGCTGACCGAGATTCACCCTTGCAATCCTGTCGATAGCTACGGAATCACCAAACTCGAAGCAGAGCAGAACATTCAGGACGTGCTTGGCAACTCAGATGTAGGCTACACGATACTGCGTCCACCGCTGGTTTACGGTGTCGGCGTGAAAGGTAATTTCTTGCGACTGCTGAATCTGGTGCAGCGAGGAATGCCGCTACCACGAATCACCAACCGCAGAAGCATGGTCCACGTTTCCAACTTGGTCGATATTGTTTGCCTTGCGTTGACGAACGAACGAGCTCGCGACCAAATTTTTCACGTAGCAGACGCGCAACCCGTTTCGACGGCCGAACTAGTGAGCCACATCGCGGCGGGTATGGGACGTGGCTCTCGGCTAATGCCGGTACCACAAAACTTGCTAACGCAACTCGGTCGTGCGATTGGAAAACAAGAAGAAATGCGTCGCCTTGTCGATTCTCTTTGTGTTTCGATCGAAAAGGTGACGACAGAACTTAACTGGACACCACCTGTGAGTATTGCTGACGGCGTCCGGCGAACGAGTACCCATTTCGCTGCAAATCCATGGACCGTAGCAAAACCTGATTCAACGAAAAAAACTTCAACAGCCAAAGCTGCCTAAGCAACTCATTACGGAACGATCCTATGATTTGGATATTTTTGGCCGTACTTGCGCCCTCACTCGTAAGCTTGCTGGGTACGGAAATCGTTCGTCGATATGCCGTTCGCACGGCAATGGTCGACGTCCCCAACGATCGCAGTTCGCATTCCGTACCTACTCCGCGCGGCGGTGGCATTGCGATGGTAGTTGGCATTCTAGGAATGCTTGGATTGCTGACGACGTTACTTCCTGAACAACGAGCGACTGCGATCGGCATCCTTGGTGGTGGCTTGATGGTGGCGGCTATCGGTATGCTGGACGACCGATTCGACCTAAGTGCTCGCGTTCGATTGATTACACAGATCGCCGCTGCAGTTTGGCTGCTGGCGTGGTTGGGTGGCGTAGGACCCATCGAATTCTTCGGGCTCGACTTTTCCATTCTTATGTTGCCAGTCGCCGTGTTGTTTATCGTCTGGTCGACGAACGTTTTTAACTTTATGGATGGGCTCGATGGGTTCGCAGGCGGACAAGCTGTGGTTGCATCGACAGCAGCTTCGTTCCTATGTCTTGCAAGCGGCGATTCGTTGTTGTCCTATTTGATGCTGGCAACAAGCGGAGCGGCAGCGGGTTTTCTCGTTTGGAACTGGCCACCTGCAAGAATATTTATGGGCGATTGCGGCAGCGGTTTTCTGGGATTCCTGTTCGCATCGACCTCCATCGTGGCGCACAAAAACGGCTCGATCTCCATTACAGCCGGGATTACGTTACTCTTAGTCTTCCTCATAGATGCGACGCTAACACTGTTCCGCAGGATGTACCAAGGTGAACAATGGTATAAGCCTCATCGAAGCCATGCGTATCAATTGGCGACACAACTCGGAGCTACACACCGCCAAGTCACTCTGATGTCCATTGTGCTCTTCACGGCAGCTGCCACACTTGCTATCGCCGCTGCCAAACCAAATACCTTTTCCACGATTGCCGTGGTCGCCTATGCTACCGTCATTGTTGGAGTTTGGTTAGCGATTAATTGGCTATTCATTGGACGAACGAAGGCTCTATCTTCGATAAACATGGAAAGAGACGTATCGACAAACCCTGATGGTTTGGAAGATATCGCCGCATTGATGTATCTCAGGTTCACTCGGTTACATTCGAAATATCAGTCATGGAGATCGCTCGTGCCTCAGGATGAATTACTTGCGGAAGCCACTGGAGTTGCGTCGCGGCTAGGATACAACGTTTCACACGACTGGTTGGATGGTTGTGGCGGCGGAAGCTGCCAAGCCGCTGGTGAGAAATGGATCCTGCTAGACTTCAACATGGCGAAGAGCGATCAGATCCGCCAAATCTTGCTGACGATCCACGACGAAGCAAATGGTCTCGATGCTCTCTCGAATGACATGCGAGAAGCGTTGTGCAAAGCGAAAACCGACGCTTGGCAAAACATTGGCAAAGCAGCTTAACGTAGTCGTTGGCCTGATTCTGGCGTGTTGGCACGAAGCTTTAGTAGTAGACCAATAGGTAGACCGCCAAGAGGATCATGGCTGAAATGGCCATAGCGTTTGTTGAAACGCTGCGGCCCAAACTACCAGCTTCGCTGCATTGGTGATGCATCCACATCAACCATTCCTTCGACGCGATATTGATCGCACCGGGCGTCGGTTCGCCAACGGCAGCATTCTTTCTCGACACCATGCCCCGCAGCCATTGTGTCGGTTTACGGTACACCCAATCGACATCCAACAGCTCGCCTTCCGCAGGTCGAGGGTACAAACCGAACTGCAGCAGTAGCGCGAACCCTAAACTTGCAAATCCCAACATTTGCAGTTGCTGGACGATATGCGAAAGTGTGTACGGTTGATAGTCAACATCAAAAGGCAGGATTCGGTAGAGTACCTGCGGGAATAGTCCGATCGCCAAACACAGCGCGGCAGATATCCCCATCGCCACGAGCATGTGAACGGGTGCTTCTTCCACTTGATGGGATGGCTCTGACTGTCCGAAGAATGCAAAGAACGGAACCTTAATACCGGCCGCAACGAACGCCCCAACTGCTCCGATGACAAGCAGCAGCCAAACGAAATCTAGGTGCTCGTGGGCAACGGCGCTAAACACCAGCGACTTCGTGACAAATCCACAGTTCAATGGCGCAACGGAAAATGCACCAATCAAACAGAAGATTGCCGTCCAACGCATCTTCGTAAACAGCCCACCGAGTTCCGTCTGGTTGGCCGTACCGGTCCGCGTTAACACGGCGCCGATCGCCATGAAGAGCAGGCCTTTGTAGATTACGTGCGCGAATGCCATGGCGGCTGCTCCGCTGATGGCGAGTGGGGTT
This sequence comes from uncultured Pirellulaceae bacterium, assembly GCA_964397295.1. Lineage (GTDB taxonomy): Bacteria > Planctomycetota > Planctomycetia > Pirellulales > Pirellulaceae > CAYNJG01. Next base: position 19,201 of record CAYNJG010000027.1, on the reverse strand, counting down.
CCAACACCCACAGCGACGATCATAAAACCGAGCTGATTGTTCAGCACGTGTGCAAGTGTTTGGCGCAGGTCATTGGCCAACATGGCATGTACGAGCGGAAAGACGCACATGATGGCTCCGACTGTGATGAGAAGTTCAGTTCCCGCATAGCCACGTGCCAGTGCATAGATGGCCATCTTCGTTGTGAATGCACTAAGGAAAACGGTACCCGCCGGCGTCGCTTTCGCGTAAGCATCCGGTAGCCAAGCATGGACCAACGGAAACGCGGCTTTGATCCCGAATCCCAGCAACAAGATCTTTTCGCCCCACGTCGAAAGCTCATGGAACATTCCGATCTGATCGGCGGCACCGAAACTGAGTGTGCCACGTTCTACGAACAACAGCAATGCGCCGGACAAGACAAGGACACCTGATCCAATGTGCATAACCGCATAACGCATGCCTGCGCCGAATGACTTCTTGGATTGATCGGCCCAGACAAGAAACATCGAGGCAATCGCGGTGATTTCCCAATAGATAAACAACGACAGAAGGTCACCGGCAAACACCGCTCCGATCGCCGATCCGACATAGGCTGCGGCACATAGATGGTGCGTACGGTCACGGACGTGCATACCGTAAATCGCCGCCAAGATTGCAGCGATGTGAAAAACGCAGCCCCATACTAAACTCAGCTTGTCTACGCGAACGGGCGTGAGTTCCATATCAAACAGTTGCGATGAAACTAGGTGGCCATTCGGATGACATGCTAGTAGATGAATGAAGCTCGCAATAGGAAGCCCAACCGAAACGACCTTCAGCCATTTGCCCTGCAACGAGGCCAACACGACCGCACCAACCAAAATGATGCTGCCTGGTGGAAGACTAGAAATCATAATAGTCATCCTCCCGCTGTAACGGCCTACGAAGCAAATACCCGGCGCCTGTCATCAGGCCGAAGCCTACCACGGCCGCGATCGCAAAAAAGGCAAACCAATCTTCGTACTTCACGTGGCCGTGCTTTTCGTAAACACTTTCTGCCAGCACAAAACTAATACAGGCGATAGCCAAACCGATGATCCAACTCTTAGGAACGGACGGCGTGGACGCGTTTGCGTTCTGGTTCATGGTGCTTGCCCCACAATCGGTACAAGTACTTGAAAAATTCGATCAGCGTAAAAGAACAAAACGAAGCTTCCGGTAGCTGTTAGGCAAAGTGGTACCAAACAGAACACCGGCGCCTCTTTGGTTTCGTCACCATCGGTCGGCTTGAAGTAAAACGCACGAATCGGAATCGGTAGCAGATACGCTACGTTGAGCAACGAGCTAACCATCAGCACACCCATCAGCCAAGGATGCTCGGTGTTCGCCGCGCCCAGTGCGAGGAACCATTTGCTCCATGATCCGCCCATCGGTGGCACTCCGATAATGCTGAGAGAGCCCAGTAAGAATGCAAACATCGTGACGGGCATTTTTCGCCCCAAGCCTCGCATTTGGCTAATATTCGTTTTATGGGCGGCCACGTAAATCGCTCCAGCGCAGAAGAAGAGCGTGATTTTTCCGACGGCGTGCATAACGATGTGAATGCTTCCGCCTAAGACTCCCCATGAGTTCGCCAGTGATGCGCCGAACACGATGTAGGCGAGCTGGCTAATCGTCGAATAGGCAAGGCGAGCTTTAAGATTGTCCTTCGTCATCGCAATCAATGACGCACAAAGAATCGTGAAGCTCGCCACGTACATCAGCCATACGCTCTGACCGCTTTCTCTCAATAGGTCGATGCCAAAAATATAGACCGCCACCTTCATGACCGTGAATACGCCGACCTTCACCACCGCAACGGCGTGCAATAAAGCGCTCACTGGTGTCGGAGCAACCATCGCGGAGGGCAGCCATTTGTGAAACGGCATCAACGCCGCCTTCGCCGTTCCGAAAGCGAATAGAGCCAACAGGATTCCAAGTTGGACGGTTGAGATTCTGTTTTCTTGCCAACCATCTCGCAGGATACCGCCAGGAACGAAATCAAGCGTCCCGGCAACTGCCCACGTCCAAACGATCGCCAACATCAAGAAAACGATCGAAGTCGACATCAATATCGACAAGTACATGCGTCCACCCTTTCGCGCAGCCTCGTTTCCATGATGCGTGACCAACGGATACGTCGATAGCGTCATGACTTCGTAGAACACGAAAAGTGTGAACAAGTTCTTCGCCATCGCCGCTCCCATCGCGGCAAAAATCGCGAGCCCAAAACAAGCAAAAAACCGAGTTTGATTTTTCTCGTTATGCCCGCGCATATATCCGATCGCGTAGCACGTCGTGACAATCCAAAGCCCCGACGCCAACAATGAAAAAACGGCGCCAAGCGGTTCAGCTTTGAACGCAATCGCGAACGCTTCGCTGTACGGCCCTTGTATGGGAATCGCAAGCAGCAATTCGGGACGGCCACCACCAAAGACCTGCTTAGCCACGATGCAGCTGAAAAAGAACAACACAACTCCAACGCCAACGCTGCAAGCTTCTCGCAAATTCTGCCGTTTGGAAAACAGAACAGTCAACGCTGCCGCTGCGAGCGGCAGGCCCAACATCATCGCAATGCATCGCTCGGCAGTCATACTCCACTTCCCAACAAAGTAAGAGCAGCTTGACGCGCGATACCAGTTGGAACTGTTGTCCAAATGCCAAACAACAAAGAGAAGCCGATCACACCGTAGGTCGGCAGTAACATCGACAGCGGTGCTTCTTCCAAGTGCTGATTCGATTCATCCAGTTCACGAAAGTAAAGGACTTCAACGATTTTCCAAACATAGATCAGTGCCAACAGCGAACTAACGAGTAACAGCGCCGCGACAAACCAATATCCTTCATCGAAAGCAGCTACGAGCAGATACCACTTGCTGATAAATCCAGAAGTCAGCGGCACACCAATCAAACCTAGTCCGGCTAGGACGAACGCCATGCTTGTCCACGGCATACGTTGGCTCATGCCACACAATTGATTCACGTTGACGGTTTTCAGGCGAAGGGCAAAACATGCAACCGCCATGAAAAGTCCACCCTTGATCAACGCATGGTTGAACATGTGAAGAATTCCACCGGTAAGTCCCATTTCAGATGCAAAACTGATCCCCAGCAACATGTAACCAATCTGAGCAATACTGGAATACGCAAGCAGTCGTTTTACATTCGTTTGAAACACTGCAACGATCGAAGCGACAAAAATCCCTATTAACGAGAGCGTCATGATCTTCGTATCTAGCGGCAGCTCGGTAAACGCAAATCCAGGATTGAAAATCGTATACATCGATCGGAGTAGGATGTACACCGACACCTTCGTCGACGTAGCGGCGATGAATGCGCTGACCACCGACGGCGCGTAAGCGTAAGCGTTGGGCAACCAATGATGGAGTGGGAAAAGAGCCATTTTGATTCCCACACCAACCGCGACAAACGCCAACGCAACCAAGGTCGTGCGTGAACCTTCGACCTCGCGAAGACGCGTGCCGATATCGACCATATTGAGGCTACCGGTGAGCTGAAAAATCAGACCGATGCCGATCAACAAAAAGGTTGCGCCAATGGTTCCCATGACGAGATACTGAAACGCAGCCATCAGTGCTTTTCGTGAACGTCCCAACGCAATCAGTGCGTAAGACGACAATGAAGAGATCTCGAGAAACACAAACAGATTGAACAAGTCGCCGGTGATGACAATGCCCATCAGTCCCGTCAAACACAGCATGTACGTGGCGTAGAACAGATACTGTTTGGCGCGTGGAATCTCACGTTCGACGCTGGCCCCGGCGAACGAAATCACCGCCGCCCCGATGAAGCTGACAAAGGTAAGCACGAATGCGCTCAACGCATCAATCCGATACTCGATACCCCACGTGGGCTCCCAGCCGCCGATCTGATACGAAACGACTTGCTCTTGCATCGTTTGATTCAACAACAAACACGCGCCGAAGAACGTTGCCCAGCAAACTGCAATTGCACAACCAAGTACGAGCTTGCGTTCCCGAATAAGAACGAACAGTGGCCCTGCAACTAACGGGATGACAATCAAAAGGACTGGCAAATGCTGCATCATGACGTTTGTCGGTCCTGTTGCAGTATTTCATCTTCTTCGATCGTGCCATACGCCTCGCCAATGCGAATCACGAGTGCAAGAGCGAGAGCCGTGGTTGCGACTCCGACAACGATCGCGGTCAACATCAGCACGCTTGGCAGCGGGTGCGTGTAAACCGCTTCGACGTGGTCGTCGTGGGCTTCTTCGTCATGAGTTTCTTCTTCGTGATTCTCTCCATTGTGCGATTCAGCATCCGCTTCAACTACCACTGTGGCACCGCCCTCGTCGGCCGGCGTGTGAACTTCTATTGTTGCGTGCGAATCGTGTCCGTGTTCGTACGGCAAAATCGGCGCAGTGCCGCCCGTGACTTTTCCCATCGTGATATACAACAAGAAAACGGATATCTGAAAGATATTCAGCCCGATAACCTTCTGAATCAGGTTCGAGCGAGCGATAACGATGTAGAACCCCGTCATCATCAAAAAGATTACTACCCAGTAGTTGTACAGCCCGACGTATTGGCTCATTTTGCAACTCGCTCATGGCCGGCAAATGTGTAGAAGATTTCGACCATCACTGCCGCAACGGTCACGCCAACACCCGCTTCAACTAAGAAGATGCCAAGATGCTGACCGTGCGGAATGATGTCGGGAAAAAAAGAGTGCTCGAGCGCGCTATATTCCAGGAAGTTTCCGCCCGCTAACATCGATGCGAAACCTGTGCCCGCGTAGAGCAAGACGCCAGACGCAATCAAGATCTCTACCGTAGTTGGCGAAAGTACGCGGCGTGCCGCGCCCAATCCAAACACAAGACTGTAGAGAATAATCGCCGCGGCCAAAATCACACCAGCTTGGAAGCCTCCACCTGGTCCAAAGTCGCCGTGGAATTGAACGTAGAACGCGAACAAGATGATGTATGGCAACAGAATCTTGGTAACGACGCGTAGGATCGCAAACGTTCTCATGACTTCGCTACCTCAACATACGTGTGCTTTCCACGCAAAAGCAAAAGGACAGCGATGCCGGCGGTAAAAATCACGGTAGTCTCACCCAACGTGTCATAGCCGCGAAAACTTGCAAGTACGACAGTGATCACGTTAGGGATGTGCGGTGCCTCTGCGACAGCTTTCTCGACAAAGTTCGGCTGAGGGTAGACTTGGATTGGTGCATGGGGGTCGCCGTACTTTGGCATATCAAACGTGCCGTACACCAAAGCGGCCCCCGTAACGGCAACCACCACAAACGGCATCACGCCAGATTTTGTCTTCTTTGCTTTGCGATTTTTCGTAAATGCCAACGTGCCGAGCAACAACACGGTCGAGATTCCGGCACCGACTGCTGACTCCGTAAATGCAACGTCCGGTGCGTCCATGATGGTCATCCAACTGGCACCGAGGAAGCTATACATCCCCGTCAACATTGCGGCCGCCCAGAGATCGCGAGTTCGCGCGACCGTCACGGCCGTTGCGGCGAGCAACGTTAAAAGCGGCAAAACGACGAGAAGAATAGGGTCCATGTGTTGCGTGCGATTCGCTTGATCAGATCAGTTGGAGTCCGTATTCGACTCGATAGGAGCTGCCAAATGCTTCGGCTCGAGCCCGTTAACGCGAGCCGCCTGCGCAAGAGCGTGACAAGATGTTGGTCCGGTGACTAGCAAGAACAACAAGATCATTACGAGCTTGGCCGTAGCGAGAGACAAACCCGATTGAAAAGTTAACCCCAACAAGATCAACGCGGCACCCAATGTGTCCGTAACACCAGTCCCATGAAGCCGCGTATAAAAATCGGGCAATCGAAAAACACCGATAGCGCCAACCAGCACAAAGAAGGCACCGGATAGCAGGAATACCGCGCAAATAAAGTCGGCAAGAAGGCTCATATTGCATCGGCCTCGTGCTCTTGATCGATCACATCGAAATGACCGTACTTGGAGAATCGCAAAACCGCCACAGTACCGATAAAGCTCATCAGGCTATACAGCATCGCAAGGTCGAGGAAATCGGGCCGACCGATCATAAATAGGATGACCGCAATCAACAGTACCGTCTTCGTGCCGAACGCGTTCAACGCCAGTATTCGGTCGAACCACGTAGGCCCAACTTCTGCACGGTACAGGGAAAGTCCCATCGTCACCAAAATGGAGACTGCAACGACGACGTAGATTGCCACCATCTATGTCGTTGCCTCCAACGCGCAAACTCGGCGATCCATTTCGCCAGAAAGGTCCTCAGCTGCTCCTTCGAATGAGAGCGCGTGAACCCAAATCTGATTGTTGTCCAAACCGACCGAAACGGTACCGGGAGTCAACGTAATCGAATTCGCAAAGATGACTCGGCCTAACTCTGTTCTCTGACTTGCCTTGACCTTGAACATCTGCGGACGAATCGGCATTGCTGGATCAAGAATCAGACGAGTCACTTCGATGTTCGACTTTACGATTTCTTTGCCAAGCCAAATACCAAATGACAACGGACGGAAACGGTAGTCCAACGGCGTACCTTCGTCATCTACGATCCCCATTCGCACAGCAAGTTGTACGGTCGCGGCAACGGACCCAAACCCAAGCAGCAGCAAGAATGGCTGATCGAAATAGCCCGACCATGCCAACCAAACGGCGGATAGGATAACACCTAGTAAGAGCCAGTGTTTCACGATGGATCTGCGAAGAATGAAAAAGCATCATGCTCGGTCAAGCGAGCCCCGCAACCGGCGGGCTACCAACCAGCGTAAGTATACGTTTGGTGCCATTCGTTCACAAGAAACCGAAGGCCCGGACCGGTCGAATCTCAAGCCTTTTTCAGCAGTGCTAGTAACCGCAAATCTTCCGCAAATGGACCAACTGCCGAAAAGCCGACGAGATTGTGACATCGCGAGAGAATCAAGTTTGTACGTGTCATATCGAATGTCGATACGACAATCGTTGAATTAGCCTCAATTGAGGGAGTAAAAGTGGGTCCGATGATCCTAGAAATTCGACGCGGTCAAGCCAAGCAGTTGATGAGAGACATCAGCCAACCTGTCTTTGTGGTTGGTTCAGGCGAAGACTGCGATATGGTACTCGGCGATCAACAATTTCCGCCGATCCACTTCTACGTCCTGCAACGAAACGGGCGTGCGACGATCGGACCGGTCGGATCGCATCCCGAATTGACCGTGAATGGAAAAGCTCTGCGGCCTTCGACCACGATCAAGCCAGGTGATCGCATTCGAACGGGTCCCTTCGAGTTCTACGTAAAGGCTGCCTAGCATCGCGGATCTGATCAACGGTTCCCTGCACACGTTCCACGTTCGTTAGACTAACGTTCGCGTTACTCTCTGGACCGAACTGTGCTCCGTCGATTTACTCTACCGTTTTTTTTGCTCGCGCCGTTGCTATGGCTGTTTCGCAGTGCGCTGTTCGCCGGTGAAGTTCTCGCGTTTCGTGATGTTGGACATTTCTACTACCCGTTGTACCAGTATGTCCAACAGCAGTGGCGACATGGCATCCCACTTTGGAATCCACTGGATGGACTGGGACAACCGTTGCTCGGTGATCCGACGGCCGCCGTTCTCTATCCAGGCAAGATCATTTTTGAATTGCCGCTGTCGTTTAGTCTTTGTTTGACGCTCTACGTGATCGGGCACTTACTGTTGGCCGGCTATGGTGCCTACTTTTTCTCTCGTGAACTAAAAGCCAACCGCCACGGAGCCATTCTTGCGGGCGTAAGCTACGAGCTAAGTGGCCAAGTTCTGTTTCAATACTGCAATCCGATCTATCTGGTCGGCGCCGCGTGGCTGCCATGGGCTTTGCTGTTCGTGCATCGCATCGGTATAGGCAAGAAACCGATTCCGTCGATGATTGGACTAAGCATCACGCTCTGCTTCATGGTGCTCGGCGGAGAGCCACAAATGGCCATGCATGTAGTTCTCTGCTCTTTCGTCTGGGCGATCATCACGTTCGCTTCCAAGCTTCGAAAACAGAAAGCCGACCGACTTGCTGGCCCGCCAGCGACACGATTCATGCTTTGGATTGCCATCGCCTGCATGCTGGCTTTGGGTCTAGCAGCTGCACAGATCCTGCCGAGCATGGAATGGTCCGAACGAAGTGACCGCGGCTTACGCAACGGCCCTCGATCATGCAGTGAACTAGTTGTCGATTATGCGATCAACGGCGCAACCAACACAGCAGGCCTATGGAACCGCAACACGCTGTCCAGTAAACACGCCACCAAAACATACGACTTTAGCGTTGGACCTTGGCGTTGGAGTGAGTGCTTTTGGCCAAACATTTCCGGCCATTTCGCGCCGATATCGACGCGATGGATCCGAGCCCTACCAGGCGAAGGCCGCATGTGGACAGCCTCGCTTTATCTCGGTTTGCTACCGATTTGCTTGGCTGTATTTCGATGTCGGTTCATCCGCGGTTCTCGCGCCGTGCGTTGGATATCTTGGCTAACGCTATTGAGCATGCTTGCAGCGATCGGCGAATATGGCGTCGGTTGGCTGATTGACGAGTACCAATTTCAGGTTACTGGCAACCAGTTTGAGCGGTCACCGATTATCAAAGGGTTTGGTGGACTCTACTGGTTTTTGACGATAGTCGTTCCGGGCTACGCGGACTTCCGCTACCCAGGAAAGTGGTGGACAGTCGCGTCACTTGGCATAAGCGTTTTGGCCGCTAGGGGCTTACCTCTGATCTGGTCACGATACCGACAAAAACTTGTTACTCGGTTCGCAACGTGTAGCGTCGTTGCGTTGAGCGTGACGCTCGTCTGTCGTTTCTTATTTATCGAATCCGTTCCTAGTAGTTCTGCCTTTGGCCCGTTCGATGAATCGCTTTCGTTAATGCATCTACTCCAAGCGGTTTTGCACACGGTGGTTTGCGGTGCTGCATGCTGGATGATCGGTAGCAAATCGAGAGCAACCGCAATGGGGTTGGTCATACTGACCGTGATCGAACTGACATTCGCTCAGCAAACTCTCATCCATACTGCTGCCGATACGAATGCAATCGCAAACGAACCCGGCGGCACAATTTGGCGAGAAGCTACACCAATGTATCCGTCGAGTTTTCGTGATTCGGCATCAGCTGACAGAATCCACGAAATGCGAGAGCACGACGTGCAGTCGCTTATGCCAAAGCATCACCTTCTACGCAACACAAGGCAATTGAACTCCATCTCATCGATGCATTGCGCAGATTTTCATTCGGTTTGGACATCGCTCGGCACTAAGCACAAACCATCGCAACAGACACTGAACTTTTTTGGTGCCACTCCGTCGAACGAATCACCTACGGCCTGGCTCGTCTTTCGATGGAAACGTTCCCCAACTAAGAACCTCAAATCGCTAAGCGAAATCGAACAGCAAACACGTAACATTTTGCTTTCCGAATCAGGAGAATTGATCGATCACCGTAGCATTGGCATCGTCGAAACGAATGACGAAATCCCAACACCATCAGACGTGGCATCCAACCAAAACGTTTCGGTTGTTTCCACTAACGCGAAGAGGATAGAAATCCGCGTCACCACCAGTAGCGAAGCCGCACTGCTAGTTCTACGCGAGCAATTCTATCCAGGATGGGTTGCAACCGTTTCGAACCAGGGTTCAACAACGAAAACCAAAATCTATCGAACGAACCGAGTAATGCGTGGCGTCTTTGTTCCTGCCGGAGAATCAACCGTCGTTCTACAATATCGACCGCAATCTTTTTTCTTTGGCGCTTTGATCAGCATTATCTGCTGGACCACGTTAGGCGCATACCTAGCTCTGACAGGGCAGCTCTTCGCGAAACCAGCGCAATCAATGATTCTCTAAAAGAACAAGTTGAAAGTGTATTTCAATCTGATACGTTCGCTCCAGTGAGTTGCGACATTCGCTTCGCTTGTTTCCTGCTTGTGTTGTTGGGGTCTGTAAAATCGTCCTCATGAAACTGAAACCGACCTCTTGGAGCCTTAGTATGAGAACCCATCTTTTTGTGTCCTTGATACTCTTGTCTATCGCCAACGTTTCGATTGCTGGAATTGCAACCAGCTCGATCGATCCGCCTTCGATTGACAACATCATTACAGCCGATGCTACAGGCACTAGCTTCACTCGTGTTTTTGCGGATCCAGCTGATCACTCCGCCGGCAACGCAAATCATGGTCGCGGGAATGCTTTTCGTATCGGTGGCGACGGAACGGGTGGGACTTACCAGATCGATGGACTTACCATCCACAAAGACGTCGAACAAAGTTTTACAGACGCTGCCTTATCGCTTTGGATCTACGAAGGAACCATCGAGCAATACGAACTGGGAGACGGCGATGGTGACGGTGATCTGTTCGACGGTACCGGAATCACCAACATTCCTGTGAACAACGAATCGTTTCCATTGAACGGACTTACTTTGGCCGACGAAGAGTTTTTGACGCTGACGCTTGCTACTCCGGTCATCGTCGATGGTGACAGTGACTACGGCTTTGCTCTTAGGTACTTTCCAGCGTCTGATGATGAGCCAAACTTTGTCCAGTTTCATGAAACGGGTGGAATTGGAAACTTCGGATTGGGTGAAGTACGTGCGACCCAAACCTCACAGGAAATACGAGGTGATCGCAGGATGAACTACTCCATTCTTGGTTCACGTCTTACCATCGGTCCGATCGATGTTGATGAAGAAAACTTTGGCGTTCATAGCATCGCCGGTGAAGTAACGAATATTGTGAAGAGCGAACCTACTTTAACGCAAGGTCTTACTCAGTACTGGTACGACGCGAACTGGCGTGCAAACCCAGAAGCGTTCCTTACAGCTATCGAACAAGGCACCGACGCTCCTGAATTGGTTGCTGATCCTTTTGCCTCTACGGACACGTGGTGGGCTGGCGGCCAAGATACCAACGTCCTCAGCGAACAAGAGTTGGAGCGTTACCCGCAGCTGGGTCTTGCCGGAACTCCGTTCGAAGGCGATGGCAGTGATGACCCTCAGTACTCGGTTCGTTTAACAGGTGAGATCTTCATTCCAGAAGACGGCGAGTACCTTCTTCGTGACGGCATCGATGACTTCGCCCTGATTGCTATCGATACGGACGGAAACGGCGAGCTAGACGACCTCGATAGCCTTAACAATGACGACGTCGGTACCGTGATGTCCGTTTCAATTGGTGACGTGCACGTCCTCGATGACGACGCGGCTACTATCCGTGGAGGCGGCCAAACAGCTGATTCTCACGGTGTCGCAGATTTCGACAACATTGGTGCTGACGGCGAGTGGCGCAGGATCGAAGTGTGGACGTCGGAAAGCGGCAACCTCGACGCTGGCATCCTTTACCTGGGTAACACTAGTGACGAAAACATCTTTGATATCGACGATGCGGGTGAGTTGAGCCAAGAACAAATCGACCAATTCGTGGTTCCTAGTGAAAACCTACGTAGTACTGTAGCGGTGATCGAGAGTGCCGATTCTTTGGCGGCTCTTGGAAGCATTGAGTACCTTGTTCAGGTAGGTGCAGATGGAAACGACTCGATCGAAGTCGACGACAATAACGGCGCGTTCAACACGACGCTCGACGTTGCCGGTGCTACGATCACGGTCGCTCTTGAAGGCGAAGTCGCTGAAGGAACAACTTTCCAAATCCTCGATGCTGACAATATCACCAACGCCGGTGATGTGACGCTGAACCTGCCTGATGGGTTTACGGCTGATCTTGCCGCTGGAACAATAACGTTCGGCGGCGGCGGCGGATGCGATAACACGACCATGGGTGACATCGACGGAGATGGCACGGTTAGTTTCGCCGACTTCCTCGTTCTGTCCGAAAACTTCGGAAACGAAGTAGCCAGTCATGAGCAAGGTGACTTGGATTGCAACGGCACCGTTGAGTTCGCTGACTTTCTTGTGTTGTCCGGGAGCTTTGGCAACGCAGTTGGAGCAGAAACCTCAAGTGTTCCAGAGCCATCGGGACTTGCCTTGCTAAGTTTTGCGGGTCTTGCCCTTGGTTTCTTCCGACGGAAGCGTTAACTGACAACCCGCTGCGGCGGTGTGCATTTAAAGTGCAGTGAAAAATCGAAGAATGGCCTGCCCAAACAATATTGTTGGCGGGCCATTCGTGATTTAATGGAGATTGGAATCGATTGCGACAAACAATCAAATCTGAAAGTTGAAAGCTTCGTCTAGTTTTTCTGCGCGCATTCGTAGTTTCGGCTTTTCGAGAATCACCGTTGTCCCCGGATCTACACTCTGGGTTAACCAAACGCTGGACCCGATCACCGAGTCGTCGCCAATCACAGTCTTGCCACCAAGTACCGTGGCGCTGGCGTAGATAACGACTCGATCGCCGATCGTCGGATGACGTTTCATGTTGCGTACCAACGCACCGTCGCTATCGGTCGCGAAACTCAATGCGCCAAGCGTAACGCCCTGATAGAGCTTTACGTGGTCGCCAATATCCGTCGTCTCGCCGATCACAACACCCGTTCCGTGGTCGATAAAGAAGTAGTTGCCGATGGTGGCGCCCGGGTGGATATCGATCCCTGTTTGCTGGTGCGCCCATTCGCTCATCATCCTGGGGATAAATGGTACCTTGGCTTTGTAAAGCAAGTTTGCAAGTCGGTAGATCGTAATCGCTTCAAGGCCGGGATAGCAAAAGATTACTTCATCGACGTTCGTGCATGCTGGATCACCATCGAATGCGGCCTGTACATCCATGGCCAACACGCGTCGCACTTCGGGCAATGCTTGAAGAAAATGCAACGTGATGGAATGAGCCAACGACTCGAAGTCTTCTTCAGTCGTCGGATCACAATCCGTGTCTTGCTCGACCCGCGCGTCGTGCTGCAACGAGCGAGCAATCTGAGTCGTTAGCCGATCGTGTAATCGATCAATCAACTGCCCCACGTGGTAGGTAACGTTTCCTTCGTGCAAACCCTCGCGACGTCGAAACCCCGGATAGATGACTTCCTTCAGATCTTCGATAGCGGCGATGATGACATCGTAGCGAGGAAGCGGGCAGTGCCCGAGATGATTGATGGTGCCAATCTTCTCATAGCTCTGAACAATCTGTTCAGTTAGCTCGGGCAGATCCTGTTTCCGACGAAAATCAGATGCCATAAGAAACTCGTGAGATGCTTAAAACTGCGTGCTGGCAACGGCGTCACTGTATGCACGACACCGCAATAAATCAATTGTTCGCTTCTCTTAGGTTCGGTGCAGCCTTTGCCTGTGATTGAGACGAATTCGTCAACTTCGCTTTGACAAATACCGAATCGCGTTGGTGCAACCGAACGCTAACGCGAACAGCATACAAGTGCTAGCCTTTTCGGCGGCGTTGTCAATCAACTTCAATCTCAAAACGCACAACTTACTAACATGAGAAACGAAGCGATTTTCTCACCCTAAGAGTACGACAACGATAATAAAACGCGATACAAAACGTGCGTCAGAAATCGTGTTATTTGTTATGACTACGGGCACGGAGCAACTATCCTCCAGAAGGAACGAAGGAATTGCAAGACAACACTTCCATTTCGAACACACACAGGTCTTCTGCAACATTGGAATCAGCTTTGCATCGGAATCACGACGATTGGCAGACATCACTGGCCAATAAGATTAGCTCTAGCGATCTCGCAATCGCCGACTCGTCCGCAGAGCAAATCGCTCTAGAACTCTCGCCTTTGCCGATCCTGTTCGCCAACCTTCAAGACCTTTCGGTTGAATGGTCTAACTCCGCGGCGCAGAGTTTCCTGCAGATAGATTGCCATGACTTGGCAGGACGCATCCTTTCGGATTTTGTTCCCGAGCGCGAGCTACCTGACCTGTGGCAATCGATGGCAGACCTTCAAAAAGGAAAACGACAACTCGCATCCTGCAATCTGTCTGCCGAAGACGGCACAGGGCTTTGCCAAGTCACACTGGCAAAAACAAAGAATAAAATCGTCGTGGTCGGCGAATGCGACCGCTTTGCGAACAGCGAAGACAAAGCGAGCGGTACCGACGCGTTGACTGGTCTTCCCGATCGACGTGCCTTGCAAACTCGAATCGAAGCAGCGTTTCAACGAGATCAGAACAACTGGGGACTTTTGTTCATCGATCTCAATCGGTACAAGCAAATCAACGATCAATACGGGCACGTCGCTGGTGACCGTGTATTGGTCGAGTTCGCGAAAAAACTACGTGCCAGCAGTCGTCCGAATGATCTCGTCGTACGTTACGGCGGTGACGAGTTTGTGGTTCTAGTAGATCGTGTTCCATCCGAAATCGAACTTCGCACGATGGCATCACGAGTCGCACGAGAAGTCAGCATCATGGTGAAAGAAACGAATCGCACCATCGTCATCAGCGGCAGTGTCGGCTGCGCGATTGCTTCTCCACAATACAAAACAGTAGATCAGATCATCGCCGCTGCCGACCGCGATATGTATCTACGCAAGCGACAGATGTCGAACCAAGAATAAAAGCGAGCCGTCCCAAGGACTGCTCGCTATCTAGTTTTTCTAACTCGTTCGTTGCTCAGAGTATTAAAAATTCAAGAACAATCCGACGCCCGAACCACCGTAGCCTCGGCCATATCCGCGACCGTAGCCCGATCCGTATCCGCGGTAGCTACGTCCATAAGGTACGCCATAGCCACCACGCCCAAAGCTAACGTTCACTCCACCGCCGCCACGATAATACGAAGAGCGACGTGCAGGTGCGTACCCGTAGCTACGACTTCCACCTCGGTAGTAGCCCGAATCACCGTAACATTGTGCAACCATGCCTAATGCGTCGCGGGCGTTCAATGTAGTCGTGATAGTAGTAGATCGCGATTCTAGTTCGAGGATGTCGCCTGACGGCAAACTGGCTGAGGCGGCTGCGCTTGCAAGACTTAGTGCCCCAAGCGTCACGAGAGTAGTAAGGATCTGCTTCATGGCATTCTCCAAATAGGTGTTTTGGGGGAACATTTGATTCAGGATGATTAGCCGTGTGCTCTCCCCCAGCCACACCGCTACGTTAGATGCTCAACGCATGAACTATGCCAGGAACAAGTGATTGCTCTTAAGCAGTTGCAACGAATGCACTTACGCCGAGGTTGGGGATCCGCCGAAAATCGATTCGGCGGTCAGTCTGATTCATTTGAAGTCGATCCGACTCAGAGAAGCGTTAAGCGATGCGGATACTATGAATTGCAGGGCTGCCTTATGCCAATGCACGGCAACAAAAAAGCCGCACTACAAAGCGCGGCTTTCTCAATTTGGGTGTCGTATCGACTTTAGCTCTTCACGTTGATCGAGATTTTTTTGGGCTTCACTTTTTCACTCTTGGGAAGCACCACAGTTAGCACGCCGTCTTTGTAGTCGGCCGTGATCGCGTCTTCGTTCACCGGAGCCGGAATCGAGAGTACTCGTCGAAACTTGCCATAGCGACGCTCAACACGATGATACGTTTTACCGTCTGTTTCCGCTTCTGCTTTACGCTCACCAGAAACGATCAGTTGACCATCGTTCAACTCAACTGATACTAAGCTTGCGTCAATGCCGGGGAGATCAAGCGTCAGCTCGTAGCCCGACTCAGTTTCAGCCAAGTTGGCGAAAGGCGTAAACTTGCGGACCTGCTGTTGCTGTGCGCGCTCTTCAGGGTCAAAAATATTCTGGACCAAGCTATCGACTTCACGCGCTAAGTCTTCTAGTGGAGCAAAATTACCGTTACGGAAAGGCATAAATGTACGGGCCATGGATTAACTCCTACACAAAGTGCAAAAAGAAATGTTCTCTGTTCGTTCGCGATTCAGTTTCTAACGCCTTGTCGCGACGACTCCACAGGAAGCAAACAAGATGCCAAACGCAGATACATGCGTTTTTTCCGCGTAAAAATGACATGTACGGACGTTTTGGCAGTTCTGCCAATGGTGACCCAACCGACATTCTGGCAGGCGACCATCCTGCCGCTTTGGCAGCAAATCGTAGAACGCGACGAAATTCGAATAAACACATCCTTACTCGAAAAAGTAAGCTATGGGGCAACAACATAGCGAGAAACGACGCGATGAATTCGATCGTACTGATTACCGATTTCGGGAGCGACAGCCCCTATGTAGCGGAGATGAAAGGCGCGATCCTTTCGATAAATAACGACGTGCGCATCGTCGACGGCACACACAGCGTGCCTCCACAAAACGTTGACCACGGTGCATACGTTTTGCAAAAACTCAGTTTTGCTTTTCCAGCTCACACTGTTTTCGTAGTCGTGGTCGATCCTGGTGTTGGCACCGCAAGAAGCATACTGCTAGTCGAAAACCAAAATCGAATCTTCGTCGCTCCTGATAATGGAATTCTCAGCCACCTATTCGATAAAGGCACAGTTCGTATTGTCGACCAAACAGAGTTTTGGCGCGACACTGTTTCTTCCACCTTTCACGGGCGAGACATTATGGGGCCCGTGGCCGCACACCTCTCAAGTGGAATTCCCATGACCAATGTTTCGTCGCCGATGAAAGAAGAGCCGTACCGACGCGAGCTCCGCGACCCCAAATTCGAATCGTCCAAAATTGTCGGCGAAGTCGTTTTCGTCGATAGCTTCGGCAACTTGATCACAAACATATCGGCCAAAATGCTTGGGCAAAACATCAAAGACTTAACTGTCGAATTTGCGAACCACTCACTGCCCATCAACACGACCTACGGCGAGGTAGGCGCCCATGCGCCCATTGCACTCGTTGGATCAAACTCGCACTTGGAAATCGCTATTGTGAACGGTAACGCGAGTGAGTTTTTCGCGGCCAGCGTGAGTGACACCGTTCGAGTCCGTAAGACTGAATAACGTTCTTGCGTTTCTCTTTTAACCAACAGAGAATGTGCGTCAGACAATCTGAAGGAAGAGACGTGGCGAAACTGAGCGGAAAAGTAGTATCTATCTCGGAATCTGGTGATTTAGTCACGGACGTTAAGGTGTCTGACCTGCAATCAGCGCCGCGCGACGAAAGCCTAAAGATCGAGTGCGACGGCCACATGACGAACGGTCTGTTTCCAAAGAATCACGATCAACCTGAAATGACATTCATCGCGTTCGAAAACGAATCCGCGACGATTCAAATCTCAATCATCGGTGGCGACGCAAGCGGCTTTCTTGGAATCAAAGCTGGGGCCGTCGTAACGATCTCTTGGTGATCGAGCGTATGGGAGGAGCTGGCTTTCCCCCACCTCACTCAAACGCGCACAGCAAAACAACCCCAATGGGGGGTGTTTAATTTGCGAGTTTGGGTCATGCCGACTAGGATGGTTCTTACGGAAGGACTGGTTATACGACCTTGGGTGCATCCTGGGCCTCTGAACCCACCAAATCTGTCAGAGGAACGGCTTCCACGAACTCCGCCAACCTCTTACTCGAAGGCACGAGTAAGCATCAATCAAATTCACGGATGTGCGGTCAAAACCTCGAGCAATCCCCTTGCTTAGAAAGACCTTTTCCATGATCAAAGCCACCACCCTCGATTCATACACTGCCAAAGACCTTGCTCAAATGGCGAAGCGCCAAGGAGTCGCCGGTTGGCACTCGATGCGGAAGCAAGAGTTGATTGATGCTCTAACCGCGATCACGAAAAAGTCAAAAAAATCTAGCGGCGCCGAAAAGCCTGCCGCAAAAAAAGAGACAAAGACTCTTAACAAAAAAACACCGCGACGATTGCAACAGGCTCATAAAGTCGCGGTCGAACGCAAAGACATTTCTTCCATGCCAGCCAATGCAGACGCAGATCGCGTCGTATTGATGGTCCGCGACGCATTCTGGTTGCACGCCTACTGGGAGATCGGCGGCCGATCCGTCATCCGAGCCAAAGCGGCGATGGCCGAGCAGTGGCACACGGCTGAACCAGTCTTGCGACTGATCAAAACCGAAACGGGAACAACTAGTAGTGCAGTCGAATCGGTTGAACGTGACATCAAAATCCATGGCGCGGTCACGAACTGGTACATCGATGTCAACGATCCGCCGCAGACGTATCGGGTCGAAATCGGATACCTTTCCGCGACGGGCAAGTTCTTTAGCATCGCTCGCAGCAACAGTGTTACAACACCAAAGAAAAACTCACGAGATCTGGCCGACCAGAACTGGGTAGACGTCGCAACCCAATGTGACAAAATCCTGGCTCAAAGTGGTGCGTACTGCAACGAGGGTAACGACGGCCAACTTCGGCGCGTTTTCGAAGAGCGTCTAAAGCGCCCCATGGGTTCGCCGATGATGACACGGTACGGAGTTGGCGCCGAAGCGATTCTTGAGAAAGAACAAGAGTTCTCACTCGAAGTTAGCGCCGAATTGATCGTGTATGGTCACTCGCAAGTTGATTCGCATATCACACTTGGTGGCGAGCCTGTCAAACTCCGACCGGATGGCACGTTTACGATGCGAATGAGTCTTCCAGATGGCCGCCAAGTCATGCCCGTAATTTCGAGTAGCGGTGATGGCCGCAAGCAACAAACCGTGATCTTGGCGGTCGAGAGAAACACCAAGACAATGGAACCCGTCGCTCGCTCCGAAACGAACGGCACCTAGTCCGCGCGAGCAACAACTCGATAGAACAGGAAAACAAGGCCGGTGAAACATATGCGTTTCATCGGCCTTTTTCGTTGCGTCTTACATCACGACTGGCTTGCCAAGCTTGCGTCGAATTGGCACGACCTGCCCTGCATGCATCATGACATGTGTTCCGATGAGGCAGAACATAGACCCAACCGTAGGACAAAAGCCCTTCATCTCTTCTGGCCCTGGCTTGTCGAGATCCTCGTCGCTCATGCCGTCCAATGCCGCAAAGGTCGCTTCTTTGACTTTGCCAAAAAGCTCCATGTACTCAGCCTTTGATAAGAATCCTTCATCGCTCTGCGTATTTTCTTTTCCATGCTGGTCCGCAAACCCTTCAGGTAATTCGACCGCCGCGCCCGGAGCAACCATGTTGAGCAAATTGCACTCGGAACTAATGAGATGCCCCACCTGCCAAGCCAAATGATTGCAACCGTCGCCGGGTCTCTGCAATAGATCGGCATCCTCAAAGTCACCAAGGTATCCGTTCATGACCATCTGACTTAATTCATAGGTCTGCTTGAGTGCGTCTTTCGTGTTCATAACAATTTCCTATTGCGCGGAGTTCGCCCGACCCATCTCGTCGTTGTGTGGTGGACGATGAATTTGACGAGCAGATTGTAGCATTTCGCTGCCGATCAT
>CAYNJG010000026.1:0-54560 GCA_964397295.1 uncultured Pirellulaceae bacterium | reverse complement strand
AATGCAATGCAACGCCGAGCGCGCCCATGGGTAACTCCCACCGGTTCACTCGTTCGCATTCGATTTGGTAGTCAATTGCCATGGCCTCCCTACAACAGGATCTCCCGAATCGGTTCGGCTGCTTCTTCAACGCGATGGAACGTCGGTAAGCCCGGCAGATCGTATTCCGCGTGAGGGTCGATACCCAGTGCCTCGAAAATCGTGGCGAACAAGTTTCGTTCGTTGGCCAGTCCGTCTTTGACTTTGAAACCTTCGGCGTCCGTCGCGCCGTGCACGACGCCGGACTTGATTCCACAGCCTGCCATCGCCATTGACCATGCCGTCGGGTAGTGATCACGACCGCGGGCTTCGTTCAACCAGGGAGTTCGACCGAATTCACCCATCATGATCACGAGCGTACTGTCGAGTAGTCCGCGATCTTCGAGATCGTTGATCAGGTGAAAGATAACGCGATCCAGCTCTGGTACTAGCATCTGGTGGATCTCGTGGTTCAGCACATGGCAGTCCCACGGCATGCCGTTCGCAACCATCACCGAAGCACATCCGTTTTCGATCAAGTGCCTCGCTTGCAAACAATGCAGCCCGAACGCGCCAGGGCCATAGCGTTCTTTGTGTTTCGCTGGAAGTTTATCCATGTCGAACAACGGGGCTGCACTCATCAGCCCTTTCACCCGCGCGAAAGCGGCGTTGTACGATGCGGCTGCTGCACTACGTTGTTCGTTTTCGTACTTTTTGCTGAGGAAACTTCGCAAGGCTTCTCGGTCGCTGTGGTCGGCTTCGGAGATTTGGTCCGGCAAGTCGATGTTAGGAATGCCGTAGTCGCCACCAGCTCGGACTGGACCGTATTCAGCGCCCAGCCATCCAGCCCAGTTGGTGCGTTTGAAGCTTTTGAATTCGTTGCCTTCCGGGCAGGGGTCGAGCAAGACGAATTGAGGCACCGGCGAGTCGAGTTGGCCGAGTTGCTGCGCTAAAACGGAACCGAGGATCGGGCGCTCGAAGGGTGGTCGCGGTTTATGGCCCTTGGTGAGTCGACCTATCGCCTGGGTGTGTTCGGTTGGTTCGGTACTCATGGATCGCACAACGGCAAGCTTGTCCATGATCGTTGCGCAGTTCGGCATGAGTTCGCCGATTTGCACGCCGGGAAGATTTGTCGAGATCGCGCCAAACGGACCGCTTGTTCGTTTGCCCGGTTTGGGGTCCCACGTTTCGAACTGGCTCGGTGCGCCACAGAGCCAAAGCAAAATGCAGCGTTTTTCGGTCTGCTTCATCTGCTCTGCGAAGGCTGGCACCGAAAACAATCCGCTGAAGCTCATGGCGGTCGCAGCTGCGCCGGTCATGGTTCCTTCGAGGAACAGACGGCGATGCATCCCATGGTCGGGGCTTCCGCAGTCGGCTGGTTTTCGTTTTGGATTCTTCATCAGTGGTTGAACCGGAATTCTGCTGAAGTCACCATGGCCCATAGCACTTGCGCGGTTGCTTTCTTGGGGCGATCTTTTCGCGAGCGGAGGTAGCCCCCTACCGCAAACAGTTCATCGTCGTTTGGCTTTCGGCCGAAAACTCTGGCGTACAGCGAATGGACACGCTCGACAATTCCGTCCTCAAAGTTCATCCGTTCCACTGCTTTTTCAAAGACTGCGTGCAACTCGGAGCCGTTTGTCAGCATCATGGTCTGTTTCAGATTGGTCAGGTTGTTTTCGGGTATGACGTCGGGGAACTGTGTTCGAAACGCTTTGCCAAGTTCAGCTTTCTCGTTCTCTTTCAAATCCAAAACGACAGCGAGTGAGTTCAAATAGGCTTCGGCCGTGAGTGGTTTTTCTAACCCGAACGCAAACGAATCGGGCTGCATCCGTTCGATCGTCCGAGACTGTAGTTGGTACGCCTTGGACATCATGATCGCGCGAATCAGTCGTTTGGCGTTGTAGCCGCTGGCTTCGAAATCGCGAGCGAGCCAGTCAAGCAATACCGGATGGCTGGGTGGATGATCTGAGTCCATCTTCTCGGCGGGATGCACGATACCGCGTCCCATCATCATCGCCCAAATTCGATTCACCATGGCACGGGCAAGCAGCGGATGATCGTCGAGCATTTCATCAACAAACTTTTCCCGGCGCGAGAATTTTGGTACACGCGGTTCGTTGGCAACCTGGATGTAGAGCTCGTCTTTGTCTTCTTGCTTGTCAACGTTTTCCGGACGTTGCTCCTCGACAACCGGTCGATCGAGAAAAACGAGCGATGCTTGTTCCGTCGTTCCTTCCAGTGCATTCGCAAAGTCATTGAACCCGCCGACGGCCGATTCGGCTATCGCGATGCCATTCTCGCTGTTTGCGTTCTTGCCACGATTGAAGAACGCCACCAGTCCCCAGTAATGCGACTGATGGATCTCACCAGCAAGTGGATGATCGTGGCACTGCGCACAAGCGATGTCCACGCCAAAGAACCCTTTGGCGATGGCTTCCGCGATGTCTTGATGGTTGTCTCGACGCTCATGCAGATACCAAATATGACCGCGCTGTTTCGATTCACCACGTGCGAGCAATACTTCGCGAGCAACTTCGTTCCACGGGCGATTCTCCTTGAATGCCTCAAAGAGAAAAGCGTGCCAGCCCTTTTCCTTTCGATCTTTAAGCCGCCGTTCGCTGCGTCCCATCAGCATCGTGTCAAACGCGTCTGCCATACGCGTTGCGAATTCATCGGTGGTAAGAAGCTGCTCGATCAGAGCCGTTCGCTTGATTGAGTCTGTCGAATTCAGGAACGCATCTGATTCCTTGGAAGTCGGAATGCGTGCGATCAGGTCGATGTAAAGTCGTCTAACAAATTGCGAATCTGACGTAGGCGGATTGGGGGTGGCTGTGCGCTGGGTGTAGCCGTCTTCGATCAAGAAATCGATGACTGTTGTTGGGGATAAACCCGTTGGCGGAGTCCAGTGTTTTGGCGTCGGGAGCTTTTTTGGCGTGTTGTTGACTTTTGTTGAACCAGCCGCTGATGGCAAGCTGTCGATCCATTTTGTAAGCGTCTTGATCGCCGCGTCTTCGAGTTGATTCTTGCCCGGCGGCATGTGAGGTTTCGCGCCAGGTTGGATCAACTCGATGAGTCGACTGTTTGACGCGTCACCTGGAACAATGGCTGTTCCTCGTTTGCCTCCGGCGAGCATGGAATTGATTGTGCGAAGATCTAACTTGCCAGACTTCTTTTTCTCGCCATGGCATTTGAAACAATTGTCAGCAAGGACAGCGTTCACGTCATTGCTGATGCCTAGTTCGTCTGCCCAAGCGATCGAAACGACCGCAAATAATGCGAAGAGTGTCCGTAGAAGCAGGGGCATGAAAACGATCCGTTGATCAGACGCGGCGGGGCCTTAAGTATAGCAGAATCTTCGGTAATCCCAGAAGCTTCAAATCTCGATTTGCATGCCGTTAAAACATGGAGAGCCATCCCAACTAGGACGGCTCTCTTGAGTGGCGATTTCAGACGTTTTCGTTTCGAATCAGTCGTACGTAAGGTTAATTCTTGTTTGTGAACTTATGCGTTATTGTGGTGTCGCTCCAGGCTCGGCCTAGATGCGGTAAATTGACGACACAATAAGTTTTATGGCAATGTTCGTACGGCAATAGATAGTTCGTAAGTGAAGTGGATGTCTGACTCAATGCACGAAGAATACTACGAGCTGTGGGAATCTGCCGACCGAGCCACGCGGGAAGTCGCGGATGCTGCGATGCGTCGATTTGTGGATACATATGTAGAACGTAGAAGTAAAGATCGTTGGCGGGAGCTGTTGGCAAAGAGAAACGAAAAGCTGTTCCGTCACGCTCATAAGTTGGAAGCTGCACTGGATCTGAAGTTCTGCAAGCAAGTTGAGCCAGAAGGGATTCCTAGTGGCGTTGGTGTGTTCTACGGTTTCTTCGATGAGCCGCTGCTGATCTCGTCGGCAGATGCAGTAACACTTGGCCGAGAACGTGATGCGGTTTTCGTCTTACCTAAGTGCGGAGTCTTGTTTTCGCATGAAGACCGTGTGTGGCTTTGTCGCCGAAAGGCATAGAACTGCGGGGATTATCGGCAAACTCGAAATCTCGAGAGCTTTTCTGGGAAGATAGTAGCCCAGCGGTGTCATCTCTATAAACAGGCCGAGGAGACGGGATTGGTTCGGGCTAACAACGCAAAACGGATTGCTTGTCTTTTTGACGAGTACGCAGCGAAACTGGAGCTCTACGCTTCGCAGTGGACTGCGTTGCCAGAAGATTGCGTGCAGGAGGCGTTTATGGAATTGGCTCGGCAAGCAGCTTGGCCACAGACGCCCCTTGCGTGGTTGTATCGCGTTGTTCGAAATCGAGCATTGAATCAATACCGAGCCACGAAGCGGCGGGCGAGCTATGAAGAGATTGCAGCTCGATTGAAGTCGGAGAAGTTCTTGCCTGAACCGTCGGAGCAACTGGCTTTGACGGATGCGCTCGGGCAGTTGGAACAGACAGAGAGAGAGTACGTCATTCTGCGAATATGGAGCGGATTGACTTGGCAGGAGATCGCGGAGCTTACAGGCACTTCATCAAGCGGTGCTCAGCGGAAGTACGTGGCCGCATTACAAACGTTGCGAAAGAGTTTGGACCCAACATGTCAGAAGAATTCAGATTAGACGCTGAGCTTGCGGAGCTGGAGAGTCAGCTTGGCGAACTCGCGCCGAGTAATTCGAAAGTGGATCGCGAAACGCTGCTGTACCAAGCCGGGTGGGAAGCGGCACTTGCGATGAAGAGCGGTAGAGCATTGCCGTCACGCGACGACTCCGTTGCGCGGTACTCGTCAGTTGGGTTTGCGGCTCTCTCAGCTGTACTTGCATTCTTGCTGATGCGGCCCGTTTCGGAACCGGGGACAGACGTGGTGAGCGTTCCGCGCGACGTTGTGCAATTAGAACAGATAGAGCAGCCTGCTGATCCGCCGCTTCGTATTGAAGTAACGGAGGCTGTGGTGCCAATCGTAACGACGTCGAAGCGGTATCCCTCGATGCGTCGCACGTTAAGCGGACGACGTGACCTAGAGCGTTGGCTGCGTGAAACAGATCGAATGGTCACGGCCAACGTTTCATCGGAGCAAGGGCGGTCGCGAACAATTCAGGAATGGTATCGAGAGATTCGAGCGGACGGTATGCAAAGCGGGCAGGATCAAAACGTAGGAGAACAGCTATGACCTTAAACGGTTACGTACGAGTGGGATCTGCATTGCTAGTGTTAGCGACCGCGCTCCCTTGTCGAGCTCAGTCGCTCGCGCCGAATACGGTGCGAGTCATCGAATCCAGCGAAGGCGATACGATCAAGATGTCGGTCTCGCCTGCGTCGGCTCCAACGCCATTATTGCGATATCGAATGACGATGCCATCGTACGAAACGATTCCCGGCAATGCGGCTTCGCACTATCGTCGATCATTGGCCGAGCAATCATTCTATCGGCCGTTGCGACTGGCCGAGGAAAAGCTTGGCGACGATCGCTTCTACTCGTTCGTGAGAGAAATGTCGCTGGATGAGATTCCGATAGACGAGCTTCGCGAGGCAAGCGGGTTTTTTGATGACTACGTCGAGGCGTTTCTTGTCCCCGCAACACAGAGCCGTGACTGCGAATGGGGCTTGGGAGAGGAATTTCTGTCCGGTGAAAACTTTTTGCAGTTTCGTCTGCCGTTTATGCAGACATCACGTTCGATTGGCCGCGTCCTGGTGTTGCAGGCACGTTGTGCGATTGCCGAACAAGACTACGAGAAAGCGACTGATCGATTGCGAATGCTCTATCTGCTTGGGCACCGTGTTGGTAACACGAAGATCTTGGTCTGCTCGTTGATTGGAATGGCCGAAGGCGGGATGGCGAACCACGCAATGCTCGACCTGATGGCTGCTCCTGATTCACCGAACATGTATTGGGCGCTGGCGAGCTTGCCGGATCCCTACGTTGATTTTCGCGGTGCGTTGCGAGTTGACCTAGGTTTGGGGCCTCGGATCCTTGGGCTGGAAAACGTCGAGGAATTGCAGCTCTCCGACGAAGAGTGGAACCGTCGGCTGCGGTCTGCAACAGCGCTGCTCATGAAAGGGATTGGCAACGGCGAAATGGATGCCGAACCAGACGTCGGTACGTCGTTGGCCGCAACGGGATTGGTGATGGGGCGCTACAATGGGGCTAAGAAGAGGTTGCTTGATGCGGGCATGAAGCCAGAGCGAATCAAAAAAATGGCGATTGGCCAAGTGGTGTTGATCGACGCGACTCGCGAATACCAGCGGATTGCTGATGAACTCGAAGCGATCGCGTACTTGCCGCCGTTGGAATCGCGAAAAAAACAGGACCGTGCGGACGAGTTGTTTCAAGTCGATGGCGCGTCGTCGCTTGGGCTGATGTTGGCCGGGCAAATTTTGCCAGCATCGACTGCGATGTCGAATGCGGTGACGCGGTTTGATCGAGAGGTGGCTGGTATGCGAACGATCGAAGCGATTCGCATGCACGCTGCACAAACAGGCGAGCTGCCGAAGACACTTGATGAAATCCAGATCGTGTTCGTTCCCAAGAATCCCGCTACCGACAAACCATTTTCCTACCGCGTCGAAGGTAGCACAGCACATCTCGATTTCGGCGAAGGCTTGCCGACGACGAAGCGTTTTGAGATTACATTGGCGAAGTAACGAAGAGGAATTCATGATGAAGAAGATCGTATTGGCAGTTGCA
This sequence comes from uncultured Pirellulaceae bacterium, assembly GCA_964397295.1. Classification (GTDB taxonomy): domain Bacteria; phylum Planctomycetota; class Planctomycetia; order Pirellulales; family Pirellulaceae; genus CAYNJG01. The sequence goes on along the minus strand of CAYNJG010000026.1, from coordinate 47,870 downwards.
TGCGTTTGCGTTTCTCTTTCGACGGTGGTCGCGCAGGAGAATGTGAACTTGCCGCCGGCAATCGAAAAGTTTGTTGGCGACGACACGATCGCGATAGGCCATCTGGATCTCACGAATCTAAGGTTTCGCGAGATGGTTGATTGGGCTGAAAAGAACGGCAGTATCGGCAAAGAGGATGCTGTCGTGCTGCGAGAGAAGTGGGCAGGGGGCAATCGCGAAGTAGTTGATCAACTTCGTCGAATCGGAATTCCCCGAGCTTACATGCTGCTTTCTGCGTCAGACGTGCTCCAGCGGGCACCGGTTTTGGTAATGCCAATCGCTAATGCGGAGAGGCACAACCGGGCCGAACTAGCGGAAGGTATTCACGAACTGCTTGAGTACCTCGATGCAGGGTATGAGGCAGTTGTCGTTCGCGATGGCTTCGCGATCGCGAGCGATACGGAAGATCGCATCAACGAGGTTCTCGAGAAGAAGCCCGTTGATCGACCGGAGGTTGCGGCTGCGTGGCACACTATCAAAGAAAGCCAGCTTGGGATGGTCGTCATCGGTGATGAAGGTTCTCGAGAGATCATGCGTCAGTTGTTTCCTCCCCTACCCTCGCCTTTCGAAGCCGTCACCGGAGAAATGATTGCCGATGATTTGAAGTGGGCCTCGGTTGTGGTCGGCCTTCCGCCAACACCATCGGTGAAGCTCGTGGTGGAAGCAGCAAATCCACAGGCAGTCACTACGTTGTCAGATGCAACGACGGCGGGCAAGAAGATGGTCTCTGAGATGAACATTGTCGGTGTGGATGAAGATCAGGGTTCTATCATCAAGCAGATGGTAGCGAAGCTGAACGCCAACTCTAACGCCAATCGGTTCGAGCTTGACCTTGACCAGTTTCTGTCCGAAGAACGTGGGCAAATGCTACTCGGCACGCTGTTGCGGCAGGCGTTCGGGGCGTCGTTAGACAATAAGCGACTCAACAATTTGAAGAACATTATCCTTGCTATGTTCAATTTCGAATCGGCCCATGGTTTCTTTCCGGCATACGCGACGTTCGACGCCGACAAGAAGCCACTACTCAGTTGGCGTGTTCAGATCCTACCGTATCTCGAGGAAAACGATCTCTACGAAAAGTTCCACCATGACGAGCCGTGGGATAGCGAACACAATTTGAAGCTTGTTCAAGAGATGCCCTTCCCTTTTCGGGACGCGGCAAACCCGGGCCTGAATGCGTCCGGCAAGACGCGCTATCTATGTCCGTACGGTAAAGGCTATTTCATGGAAGGTGATGAGCCACTACATTTTCGCAGTTTCACGGATGGAACCAGCAACACGATTTCGCTTGTCCGTGTGAATCCGGACCACGCAGTGCCCTGGACGAAGCCAGCTGATTGGGAAGTTGACGCGGAAGATCCTTGGAAAGGCTTACGTTCGAAAGAAAAGAGGGAAAAGTTGATTGCGACCATGTCAGATGGGTCGGCGCATCGGTATAGCCAGGAGATGGATCCCAAGGTGCTGCAGAGTATTCTCTCGCGTAACGGCGGTGAGCCGGTTGATAGAGAAAGCCTGAAGTAAAGGGCACACTCAACCAACGGTGTGTTGTGATCTGATTTCGTGGCACCTGGTTCCTTCATCCGTTTAGGCGAGACAACGTGAATGGTCATTTCTTGATCCAGCAAGTTGGTCTGCTTTCGCGCGAAGAGAGTGGTTCCTGTCGAAGAATCCCGCCCATGCGAACGCGATGTTTCAATTAGAAAGCTACTGCTCTTCGACGTCTCTGGACCTGATGCGCACTGAACTGCCTCCCAAGGTGTCGCAAATCACTATTCACATGTCGCATTCTGTCGTCGACACGGAGATTGTGGGAGCATAAAATTGAAGCAACGTCTTTTTTCTATGGCTTAGGCCATGTCCGGTTCATTCGACTGAGTCCGAGATGACGGTTCCCACCTCATTCATCATTTTCCTGTCAGTTTGTGCGTGCGCGATTGCTACGCATCTCGCCTCCGCTGCTGAGGGAGAAACGCCATCGCCTCAACAACTCGAGTTCTTCGAAAAGGAAGTTCGGCCGCTACTGTCGAAGCACTGTTACGAATGTCATAGCGTCGATTCGAAACGGGTCGAAGCCAAGCTTTGGCTAGACAGTCGAGATGGGCATCTACGTGGCGGGGATTCGGGTGAAGCGATCGTTCCCGGCGATGCTGAAGACAGTTTACTGATCGAAGCCGTTCGCTATGAGTCTTACGAAATGCCGCCGAAGGGGCAGCTGCCTGAAGAAGACATCGACACGTTTGTCCGGTGGGTCAACATGGGAGCTCCGTGGCCGGAAGAGGATGCTCCGAGTGCGGAGGGTGAGTCCGAAGGATTTGATCTCGGCCAACGCAAGTCGGAATTCTGGTTGTGGCAGCCCGTCGTCGAAGAAGCAGCTCCTGAGGTCAGCGATCAAGGTTGGCCGCGAAACGACATCGATCGATACATCCTCTCACGGCTCGAAGAAGCTGAGCTTGCACCTTCGCGTGATGCTGACCGAACTGCGATTCTTCGTCGGCTCTATTTCGATCTGATTGGATTGCCGCCGACTGCCGAGGAGGTCGCAGCCTTCGAGGCGGACACAGAAGAAGGTGCTATTGAGCGGGTTGTCGATAAGCTGCTGGCATCGCCCCACTTTGGAGAACGCTGGGGACGCCACTGGTTAGATCTGGTCCGTTACGCCGAGTCACGTGGGCACGAGTTCGACACTGACACGCCGAATGCGTTCCAGTATCGGGACTATGTCATTCGTGCACTCAACGCAGATGTGCCTTACGATCAATTTGTTCGCGAGCACATTGCGGGAGATCTTTTGCCGAAACCTCGTTTGCATCCAGAGAAGAAATACAACGAGTCAGTGCTGGGCACAGGCTTTTGGTTCATGGGCGAATGGGTTCACTCGCCGGTTGATGTCCGCAAAGACGAAGCCGACCGCTTTGACAATATGCTCGACGTAATGTCCAAGACGTTTCTAGGTGTCACCGTTGCCTGTGCCCGATGTCACGATCACAAGTTCGATGCAATCTCGACCGCGGATTATTATTCGCTCTCTGGGTTTCTTCAGAGTAGTGACTACCGGCAGGTCCGTTTTGAGTCGCTGGAACAGAATCGTCAAATTGCCAAGCAGCTCGCGAAGGTAGATGGGAAGTTTCAGCGGCAGTTACTCAAGTTGTTGGAGAAGAATGACGTACTCCCGCCAGAGGCAATCCATGTCAACGACAAAGCAGTCGTGGTCGACTACGCCAATATTCGCAAAAGCGATTACCTGCAAGATGGCGTGATCTTTGGCCAAGCACCGCGTCGTGCAGGCATGACGTATCTCGATTCGAAATCTGGTTCTGCTAAAGTCGCCACCTTTGGTGCTGCCGTCAATGACTCGGTTTGGTTTGGGCTTGAGTCCATCACCGGTGGGGAAATGCAGAACCGAAACAAGCTCGGAAAGATCCCGAAGAGTGGTCGGACGCTTCGTTCTCCTACGTTTGAAGTGAAACATGGAAACGTAAGTTGCCTCGTCGAAGGGGCGGGCCACGTCATTGCTTGCGTTGATTCCCACCGACTAGTTGCGGGGCCGTTGCATGGCGAGACGATCGTGGCGGTCAAGGACGGAAAGCGTTGGGTCGATCTAAACCTAGCCCGTTACATCGGTCATCGACTGCACTTGGAGTTTGTTCCCGCCGCGAACCAACAGATGTCAGTTCGCATGGTGACTCAAGGGCTAAATGGAGAGCAGCGAAAAGACATCGACGAGCAGTTGGAGCGAGAGCAAAAGCAGTACGAAGAATATGCGCAAGCAGCCGAAGCTATCCTGGGTAACACCGACGCGGCGGGCGCCAAAAAGATCATTCGAAATTGGACCCGGCAACGAAAACGCCTTGCCTCAAGAATTGTTCGCAAGTCACACATTGCGCCAGCGATGATGGACGGCACTGGCGAAGACGATCACATTCTGGTCCGTGGCAATTCGTCCAAGCCCGGCAGCATCGAGCCACGACACTTTCTCACCGCAATTTCCGGCGACTCGCCGATGGAAATAAGCGGCGGAAGTGGTCGATTGGAACTGGCTGAGCACATCAATGATCCAAGCAATCCCTTGTCGACACGAGTTGTTGTGAATCGTATTTGGCACCACCTGATGGGGCGCGGGATTGTCAAAACGGTGGATGACTTTGGTGTTCTCGGGCAGCGCCCATCGCACCCCAAATTGCTCGATCACTTGGCGACTCAGTTTCTGTCGGATGGTCGTAGTGTAAAGAGCATGATCAAGTACATCGTGCTGTCTCGAACGTATCAGATGTCCAGTCACGCAGACGCGGATGCGATGATCGCCGATCCAACAAACCAACTTTGGCACCATCGTCCGCCTCGGCGTCTGCAAGGTGAGGCGATTCGTGATTCGCTGTTGGCACTGTCTGACCGATTGGATGCTGAAGTTTTTGGTCCGCCGGTTCCCATCCATCTAACAACGTTTATGCAAGGCCGAGGTCGTCCTGGCAAAAGTGGGCCATTAGATGGCGACGGTCGACGATCCATCTACGTTGCCGTGCGTCGAAACTTTCTCTCGCCGTTTATGCTGACTTTTGATACTCCCGCACCGTTCAGTTCAATGGGGAAAAGGAACGTCTCCAATGTTCCAGCTCAAGCGCTGATCTTGCTGAACGATCCGCTAGTCGTGGAACTGGCGCGTGACTGGGGCAAGCGTGCACTCGAAAGCATCTCTGATCACGAAGGAGATGCGAAGGCAGAACGCATTACGTGGATGTACGTTTCCGGATTTGGGCGACGTCCCGCGAAGCAAGAGCTGGATGCCGCTACCGCTTTCGTTGAGACTCAGGCATCGAAGCGTGAAACCACAACGGAGGACCCGGACATCTGGGCGAGTTTTGCCCATGCACTTGTGAACACTAAGGAGTTCATATTTCTCCGATGAATCACATCAACAAATACCCATGCCAGCGCTATCAGTCGCTGCCAACGACGCGACGCGAAATGCTGCGGAAGTGCGCAAGTGGTTTTGGGGCCGTTGCCCTCGCAGGATTGCAGTCCGATCCGGCTTTTGCTGATGACAATCCGACGCCCGGCGCACCCGTCGATGCCAACCATGGTCCACATCATAAAGTCCGCGCGAAGAACGTCATCTTCCTGTATATGGATGGTGGCCCGTCGCAAGTCGATACTTTCGATCCGAAGCCCTTGTTGGACAAGTACAACGGGAAGGATCCCGGAAAGCTGTTCGATGTCGAACCGACTCAGTTCAACAACAATGGTAAAGTTCTCGCCAGCCCGTGGAAGTTCAAACAGTATGGTGATTCGGGCTTGCCGGTCAGCGATCTGTTTCCGCATGTTTCCGAGTGTGTTAACGACTTAGCCGTGATTCGTTCGATGACGTCCGAGTTTCCGGAGCACACCTTTGCCAATTACTTCCTGCATACCGGGAGTGGCTTGCAAGGGCGTCCAAGCATGGGTGCTTGGGTGAATTATGGCCTGGGTAGCGAAGGCCAGAATCTACCTGGCTTCGTTGTTCTCAATGGCGGATTGATTCCGCCCGGCGGACTCGATTGTTTCGGCAGTGGTTTCTTGCCCGCCAGCTATCAAGGATCGGTGTTCAAACCCTCCGGCACCGGCGTCGCTAATATTACGCCGCAAGATGGGAGTGAAGAGGAGCAGCGCGAAAAGCTGGGCCTTATTAACCAGCTCGATAGTTTTGCTTCTGAGCAATTCGGCAAACACGATAGCCTGGAATCTGCCATCCGGAATTATGAGCTGGCACATGCGATGCAAATGACGGTGCCAGAGATCATGTCTTTGTCTGATGAGCCGGCGCACATTCAAAAAATGTACGGCATGGAGTCAAAGTACGAGCCAACTCGGATTTACGCGGCCCAATGTCTGCTGGCTCGACGGATGCTTGAAAAAGGCGTCCGGTTCATCGAGTTGACTTGTCCTAAGGTTGGTGGCGACCGTTGGGACCAACACAACAATCTAAAGGGCGGGCACGAAAACAACGCTCGCGCAGTCGACCAACCGATAGCAGCTTTGCTGAAAGACCTTAAGTCTCGAGGCTTGCTCGAAGAAACGCTCGTGGTTTGGGCGGGCGAGTTTGGGCGAACTCCGTTTGCCCAGGGTAAAAACGGTCGCGATCATAATCAGTACGGCTTCACGGTGTGGATGGCTGGTGGTGGCGTGAAAGCCGGAGCGATCTACGGTGCGACCGATGAATGGGGCTACAAGGCAATTGAAAATCGAGTCGAGATTCACGATTTGCACGCGACCATGCTGCACCTAATGGGCGTCGATCACACGCGGTCGACGTTTCGCTTCAGCGGTCGCGACATGCGTCTGACGGATGTTCACGGTCATGTCATTCACGACATTATTGGCTAGTAACGTTTTCAACCACCGGTGTTCGAACTTTCTGAATCCGTTGGCCAGTATCTCCACTCACCGTCACGCACGTACAAAAATCCAGAAGAACTTATGAAGACACACATCATCGCTCTGGTGGCATTCGTTGCGCTTGTTCAATCTGCATCCGCACAGCAGTTCGGTCGCCAGGAATCCGCGACGGGCATCAAGCATTCATTCCTCATCGCCGGACCAGTTACTGCGATCGTCGGCGAAGACGGGGAAGTCAAATGGCAAACGAAGGGTAGGTCCCGGGATGCCTTCGTGCTGGAGAATGGCAACGTGCTGGCGACCATTGCCAATACTGCCAAAGAGATCACTCCCAAGGGCAGGGTCGTTTGGAGCTACAAGCTCGCTTCAGAAAACAAAGAACTCGGCACGGCCGTCCGCCTAGCTGACGGCAACACGCTCGTCGTCGAACGCGGCGTCAAACCTCGGCTGTTAGAAGTGACTGAACGCGGCAAGATCGCTGTTGAGGTTCCGCTCCAGCCTGAGACCGACAATGCTCACATGCAGACCCGAATGGCTCGCAAGCTGCCAAGCGGTAACTATCTGGTTCCGCATCTCCTCGCCTTTAAAGTGAACGAATACCAGCCCGATGGAAAAATCGTCCACACGATCAACACGGATCTGAAAGAGCTCGGCGGCCGTGAGGCAGAGAACTGGCCCTTCACTGCAATTCGTCTCGAAAATGGCAGGACGCTCGTTAACCTGACTCACGGCAACAAGACCGTCGAATTTGATGAGGAAGGTAAAGTGGTCTGGAGCGTGACCAACGAAGACGTTGATGGACGCTTTGCTGATCCCTGTGGAGGCCAGCGTCTCGCCAATGGGAACACGGTCATCTGCAGCTATGCACAAAAGGACAAGGATAAGCCTAAACTGTTTGAGGTCACTCCGGATAAGAAGGTCGTGTGGGAATTCTTCCATCCGAAGGTGCGAGCCCACGAAGTCCACGTCCTGACGACCAATGGTGAGGAAGAAGGCTTTCTGAAATAATCTCAAGCAACCTCCGCGTGCTGCTACTTGAAACCACCCTGCCCTGCTACAAGGTTACTCAATGCGTTACTTCGTCGTTTTATTTCTGCTTAGCCTTACCACCACCGTATCAGCCCAAGACTGGCCGCAGTTTCGCGGGCCCAATCGAGACGGTGTTTCGCTCGATAGCAACTTACTAGGCAAGTGGCCTGAGGCAGGTCCCAAATTGTTGTGGACCGCAACGGGTGCGGGGCGTGGCTATTCCAGTTTTTCGATCACTGACGGAAAACTGTTCACGGTCGGAGACGGGCCTTCAACTGCTGACGACAAAGATGAGTATCTGTTGTGTTTCGATTTGTCGAACGGCAAGCAACTTTGGAAGAAGCACATCGGTCCGGCCTGGAAGAAGGAAGGACCGGACAATTGGCAGAGTTCCCGTTCAACGCCGACATTAGACGGTGGTAATGCCTACGTACTTACGGCGCACGGAGAATTGTTCTGCTGCAAGACGAGTGACGGCGAAGTTGTTTGGCAGAAAAGTTTGCAGGATGACTTTGAAGGCAAAAAGGGCGACGGCTGGGGATTCGGCGAGTCTGTGTTGATCGATGGTGAGCATCTGGTGTGCACTCCAGGCAATGAAGAAAACACGATGCTGTGCTTGAACAAGGCAACCGGCGAAAAGGTCTGGGGATGCTCGCGAAGCGGAGATCGTGGAGCAGGTCATGCGTCGATTCAAATCAGCGAAATTGGCGGAGAAAAGATTTACGTCAACACCACCGCCAGCGGCGCGATGGGGGTTCGCGCGAGTGATGGCGAGTTGATGTGGACCTACGATATCGACGAGACGACTGCCGTTATTCCCAATCCGATTGTCAAGGATGACTTGGTATTCTTCACAGCCGGTTATGGCCGAGGCGGTGCGTTACTTCGGCAGGTAGCGAAGGGCGATGGCGTCGAAGTCGAAGAAGTCTACGGGCTGAATAACAAGCTGCAGAATAAGCACGGCGGTGTTGTGATGGTCGATGGGCACCTGTACGGAGATAGCGGCGACAAGGGCATGCCGTTTTGTGCTGACATGATGACGGGCGAAGTGTTATGGAAAGAGCGCGGCAGTGGTAAGGGGTCAGCGGCGGTGACTGCTGCTGATGGCCACCTGTACTTTGTGTATCAAAACTCGACGGTGGAGTTGTTGAAAGCAAATCCCAAGGGCTATGAGCGAGTAGGTAGCTTCAAATTGGAAGGCCACGACGCTGACGACGTCCGACCAACCTGGGCTCATCCGGTTATCGTCAATGGTCGTTTGTACGTTCGTCAGGATGACAAGATCTTCTGTTTTGATGTAAGGGCTTAGCAAGCGTCGACAGCGAAATTGCTTGGCCTGTTGCAAGCAATTTCGCTCTTCTTTTATTGGACTGACGGTAAAGTCCCAGTTGGACCCTAGTGGCCATCTCCCGCGAAAACAAAAAACAGGCGCTACCGCCGGCTTTTGTTTTGCTGAATCTGAACCGCATGCTAAATTGCCGTCGGTTCCCAGTTGCATGCAAGCTGCTATGCAATGCGTGTCTGGCCGTGAAACGCTGACCAGCTCTAGGTTGAGGAGAAGTACTATGTCATGTACTCGCACCGTTTTATCGATCGTGTGTTTTCTTGCTATCGCTTGTTCGGTCCACGCCCAGCCAGCTGCTGCACGACCAGACTATTGGCCACGCATGGCTGCGGCGTACTACCAACACGTAAACGACCTAGTCAAAAAAGAACTAGCTTCTTTACGACTCGTTACGGAGCTAACCGACGATCAGGGCGCTACGGTTCTCGACAATCTTGATGAATCGATCGCCGCGTGGACGACGGAAGCAATTGCAAAACGTGCAGACCCTTTCGCTACGCCAATCTTGATGAGAGCCCAGCAAGATGCGATCACCATCGAGGTCAAAAAGCTTCTGAATCCCGAAGCGTTCCAAGCCTACAAAGCTGACTTAGCCTTGCGTCACAAGTTCCACCGTCAAACGGCACAGCGCGCGGTCCTCTCGACGATGGATAGTTTGCTTCAGATGACGAACAAGCAGCAAGCAAGCGTTGCCGGTATGCTGGAATCGTGTTGGAACGATGACTGGAATGGCGTCGTGCAATTCGCTGGCCAGTTGGGCAGCGTTTTGCATATACAGGACGTGTTTAAGAAGCTGCCTCAGGAAGAACTCAAGGCAACCCTGAGTGACTCACAATGGAAACTACTCGTTCGTATGGGCGATCTTTCGAAGACCGTAGCGCATGATTCTCCCATCGGCCTTGCCGAGTTGGAAGGTAAAGCCATCGGTGAATTGAAAATCCAGGAGTTGACCGAACTTTGCAAACTTTCTACTGGCGAGAGCGAGAAGCTCCAGGAAGCATTGGATTCCTCGTACGCCAAGACAATCGAACGCAAGAAGGTAGTCTACAAATCCCTTGGGGAGGGCCAAATTGAACATGGTGACGCAGCTGCCATCAAGGATCTTATGCTCCCAGTCAGTCATATGCTGTTCACCGATGAAGCGTGGACAAAAGCCATCGACGGCGTACTCAGCAAAGAACAATTCGACAAATACACCACACGTCAAAGGTCTCATGAGATGCGCCACGTATCGACCATGGCAAGCCTGATGGCTCTAGGAATCCAAGTGGAAGTTGGCGGTGTCACTGGCAAGCAACTAATCGCATTGAAAAAGCTCTTCGAAAAACACTCGGCAAAATTGCCTTACGACCCGCTGCAACTCGCGACGGTAAGTCATGCAATACCAGGAAAAGAGTTCCAGGAAATCCTCAAAGACAAGCAGTGGGACACGTTATCGAAGATGCTTGACCGGGCGCGGGACGATGGCGAAATACCCGCCGCTCCGGAGTAGCGCGGTTTGGTTTTCTTCGTGCGTTTCGTGTATGGGCATGTGGCTCTGATCACGCATGTTGCAATGTCACTGCTATTGTCCCATTTCGAAGGATCTTGGAAAAACACCGACGAAAACAACCATCGCTCGGAAGTCATTAGCACCGAATCCGTTAAATACGAACGATCATGCGGGAAATTGCAGCGAACAGGGCCAATCGCAACGAGCCGAAAGTCGATATAATGCGGGATTGAGGAACGCTCCTCGTCCATCTCTTCTGCGGATTAGCACAACTTGTCTACCACGATCGAAAACAGTTCGTCCACTGAGGCGAAAGGCACGTACGCGTTCGTCAGCCTCGGCTGTCCCAAGAATACCGTCGACAGCGAACGCATGCTTGGCCTGTTGCAAATTGACGGCTATCAATTGGTGCAAGATCCAGATGGCGCTGACTTCGTCGTCGTCAATACATGCGGATTCATTGAAGCGGCGCGAACGGAATCGTTTGCTGCGATCAAAGAAATGGTGCAGTTAAAGCAAGCTGGCCGCACGCGCGGCGTCATCGTTTCGGGCTGCCTGGCGGAACGACAGAAGGAGGCGTTGCTGGATGAGTGTCCGGAAGTGGATCACTTAGTCGGTGTATTTGGCCGCGAGGAAATCACTCGTGTTGCGGATCGCTTGATTGGCAACTTGGACGAACAGCGAAATGTCTTCAAGCCGGCTCCGACGGTTGCGCTCTCGGACCGAAACCGATTTCGCATCACGCCAAAACATTTTGCGTATTTGAAAGTCTCAGAAGGCTGCGATCGGCTTTGCACGTTCTGCGCGATTCCGGGCATGCGAGGTAAGCATGCGTCGAAGCCGATGGAAGAAGTGCTGGCCGAAGCAAAGCAACTCGCGGAAGACGGTGTTCGTGAACTCATCATCGTTGCGCAAGACACGACGTACTACGGGCTCGACATATACGGTAAACCTCGGCTGGCTGAACTTCTTCGAGAGTTGGATCAGATCGATGGTCTCGAATGGATTCGTTTGATGTATTTCTACCCGATGTACATCGACGATGAACTGGCTCAAACAATTGGCAATGCAAAACGAATTGTGCCGTACATCGATATGCCGCTGCAGCACATTAACGACACAATGCTCAAGCGAATGGCGCGTCGTGTGACGCGGTCGCAAACCGAAGAACTCTTAAATACACTTCGGTCAAATATTCCCAACCTGACCATGCGGACGACGATGATCACGGGTTTTCCCGGTGAAACGGATGAGCAGTTTGACGAAATGGTTGAGTTCGTAAAGACGCAGCGATTCGAACGGCTCGGTGTGTTTACTTACTCGCTGGAGCCCGGGACGCCAGCCGTCTCGCTTCCCAACCAAATCGATGACGAGGTGAAAGAGCGTCGTCGAGCTGAGTTGATGGAAGTTCAGCAGCAAATTGCCTTCGACTGGAATGCCCAGCAAATTGGTACGACACAGAAGATCATCTTGGATACGCCACTCGAAGGCCAGCCCAACGTATTCATCGGCCGCACGATGGCGGATGCGCCGGACGTAGACGGCATCGTTTACGTTACCGGTGACGACTCGCACCAAGCCGGCCAAATCGTGTCTTGCGAGATTATCACGTCTGAAGGATATGATCTCGTTGCGGCGGCGGTTGAGTAAAGGTGGCTTCCTACGCCCCCAGTGCAAGGAACTAGACAAGCAAACGCGTCGGCCGGAAGCAAGACAACGCTATGAATTTGCCAAATCAAATCACGATGGCTCGGCTGCTACTGAGCGTCATATTGTTCGTGCTCATTCCGATGCAGCAGTACTTTCTAAGCACCGTTGTTTTCATTCTGGCAGCGGGAACGGATTGGCTGGACGGCTACATCGCGCGGAAATATGACCTCGTTACCAAACTCGGTCGCATTCTTGATCCGTTCGTCGACAAGTTTTTGATTTGTGGTGTCTTTATCTATCTCGCCGCGATTCCGAATTCTGGCATTGCCGCTTGGATGGCCGTCGTTGTTGTTGCGCGTGAGTTGGCCGTGACAGTTATTCGCAGCTTCCTTGAAGGCGAAGGCGTAGATTTTTCAGCCAAAATGGCGGGAAAGCTGAAGATGGTTTTTCAGTGTGTCGCGGTGGTTGCGAGCTTGATTACGTTGGCTGCGCTCCTTCGTGATGGTGCGACGCCGACTTGGTTGCAGTGGTTGTTGATGGGAAGCGCCTGGCTTGCGGTTGCCTCGACGCTCTATTCCGGGGCGGGTTATGTGTTGGAAGCTATTCGGCTTCTCCGCCCTAAAGAAGTTAGCGCCTAAATCGGGCCTCCATGGTTGGATTTCCACACATCATTCTGTTTTTTGCATTGTGCGTCGTGCCAATCGGGTGCGTGATCAACTGGTACTTTGGTCTCCAGACGCTGCAACGAGGCTTGCCGCTGATCGAATACCGAGAAAGAGACACCGTATCGTGGGGGCTGATAGATCTTGGCGTGGCCATCATTGTGCTGGCGGGTATCGTTGGCATTGGGCTTGCGATCGTGAACGGTATCGCAGGGATCAATGCCGGTGAGGATACGTCGACGCTTTCGCCAGGACAGCAGTCCGCGCTGTTCTTTGGGTTTGGTGCGTCAGCGTTACTGGGAACGGCAATGACGTTGGGTTGGCTTTGGGCACGCTACCAGCGTTTGGATGGATTGAGCTTTTCGTACCTTAGGCAGGACATCGAACTCGGCACGCGATGGTTCATGATGCTCATCGTGCCGGTCATCATGATTCAGTTCGTTCTGAGCATGTGGTTCCCGTCGCATCATCCCTTGGTCGAAATGTTGCGTGAATCGGGTGACCTTTCGTTTCTGCCCGTGGCCGCTTTCGCTGCTGTTGTTTCGGCACCGATTTTTGAAGAGATTTTTTTCCGGTTGCTGCTGCAGGGCTGGATGGAGAAGCTGCAGATTGCACGTCAGCGAACCTCACTGGGGTTGAGTTCGAGTGCCGAGCGAAGCGTTGTGCTCGTTGGCGGTTCGCTCGAGAGTGCAGCGGTTGGAGGAAGCATGCAATCCAGCGAAGAATTGCCGGCCATCGACGAGGAGTCTCACCCAGCAGTAAGCAGCGACAACCCGTACGCGTCGTCCGTTCGAAATGTACCGGTTGAGGACGAGCAATTGGCCAGTCGGCCAGTGATGTGGGTGCCTATTTTAGTTAGCTCGGCTCTGTTCGCGTTAGCCCACCTTGGCCATGGCCCTGATTGGGTTGCTCTGTTCTTGCTGGCAATCGGCCTGGGCTACCTTTACCAACGTACTGGTCGCATACTACCATCAATGATTGTTCATTTTCTGGTGAACTCGTTGGCCATGATGCAATTGTGGGCAGCAGTTCTGCAGCCATGAGTTTTCTTGCCGCGTTTGCGGCCTTGTCGGAGTAATACAGATGAGTTTTGGATTCGGAGTTGTTGGTTGTGGCATGATCGCGAGCTTTCACGCCAAGGCGATCGCTGACATTGACGGTGCTGAACTCGTGGCATGCACAGACGCTCGCAAAGAGTCAGCCGAAAAATTCGGAGCTGCTGAAAACTGTTCGTCATACGATACCCTGGACGCGATGTTGGCGGATCCAAAAGTCGACATTGTCACGATATGCACGCCCAGCGGTGCACACATGGAACCGGCTGTCGCTGCAGCGAAAGCCGGCAAGCATGTCATCATTGAAAAGCCTCTCGAGATAACGCTCGAGCGTTGCGATGCCATCATTGATGCTTGCAATGAATCGGGTGTCGTTTGCTCGGCCATTTTTCCGTCTCGTTTTCACCACTCATCGCAAATCCTCCGCAAGGCGGTCGATGAGAAGAAGTTTGGTCAACTGGCAATCGCGAATGCGTACGTAAAGTGGTTTCGAACGCAGGAGTACTACGATAGCGGCGCGTGGCGAGGCACTTGGAACATGGACGGAGGTGGTGCTTTGATGAATCAGGCAATCCATAGCGTCGATTTGCTTGCATGGCTAATGGGTGACGTCACGTCGATCACCGCCCACACCGCGACGGTCGCTCACGAGCGAATTGAAGTCGAGGATGTAGCGGTGGCGACATTGAAGTTCGCAAACGGGGCACTTGGTACGATCGAAGCTTCGACCGCAGCGTATCCGGGTTACTTGAAGAAGATCGAGCTCTATGGTTCGAAGGGCTCGGCGGTACTCGAAGAAGAGGACATCAAAGTTTGGGACTTCGCGGACCCATCGAAAGCGGATGCCGACATGTTGAAAGAAATGGCCGGCAAGACGCAAACCGGCGGTGGCGCAGCAGATCCTACGGCGATTGGGCATCACGGTCACACGGAGCAATTTCGTGATGTCATCAAGGCGATCGAAGGCAAAACTTCGCCCGCGATCGATGGGCCAAGTGGACGTCGGAGCGTGGAGATCATTCTTGCGATTTACGCAGCGGCCGAGTCTGGGCAAGCCATTTCGTTACCGTTGAGTGGCGATCCGAAACTCAAGGGACGAGCGTAGGTGGGCATTGCCTCGTGCTAGGCCAAGCGAAAATCCGATTCGCGTCCGAGTTCAGCGAAGATGGTCGGTTACGGCGAGATTATCAAGCCGTTAATCAGCAGCAGCGGAAGGCCGAGGCCTGGGACGAAATCGTTGCAGTTGTTTTTCCCAAGGGCGAGCGAATTGCGAGTCAATGCCTAGCGAGACTGCAGCAAGCGCCGTTGCTTCATACACTGACGCTCTCAAATACCGGTGTTTCGGACGTACAGTTGCAGACCGTCGCGAAACTGCCGGCGCTGCGTCGTTTGTTCCTGTCCCAGACCGATGTTGGGGATGCGGGCGTCTCGCATTTGTGGAATTTGTCGACGCTACAACGGATAACGCTCACCGAGACAAACGTTTCGACGGCTGGTTGCTTGCCCGCCACTGATTCGAAACAGCTCGAATCGCTCATTTTGGTCGACACGCTAGTGGATGATGAATTGTTGGAATCCATCGCGAACGTTGCGACGCTAAAGCTACTGTGGCTCGACGGAACCCGCGTTTCTGACAACGGGTTGGCGTTTCTTTCGTCGCTCACCAATTTGACTCGCTTGCACCTGAATCGGACATCCGTGTCTGATGCCGGGATTTCTCATCTGTTTGGCATGCAGCAATTGAGAAAACTACATGTTCAGCAGACGATGGTCAGCGAGAAGGGCAAATCGCAGTTGTTGGTACACATTCCGAATTTGGACGTACTGTTATGACGATGTCAAAACATTCTTCGTATTTTGGACACTTCTTGCTGTGTGTCGGTGTCTTGCCAGGCAGGTAGCTTCAGCATTTCGTCTACCTCTTCGAGAAGCATATAAGCCTTGTCTGTCCGGTCTGTTCGGCAAAGCGCCCAAGCTTTCGCAGCGAGATAGTTTGGGTTGTTCGGCACAAGCGTGCACGCTTTTTCGATGATGTTGAGTGCTTCTTCGTACGTCTCGTGCGAGCCGTCCCCTTCGCGCATCAATACCAAGCACTCTTCTCGCAAGGTTTGTCCTAACTTCTTTGAGCGTGGATCAGCCAGATCGACGCAGACCAGTTCTTTGTCATTCCGGGCGAACAACGAACGCTCAGCATATGCCGGATGCGACCAAACGACGCTGCGTCCAAATGCTTCGTTCGTTGGCTCGAGTACATGGAATCGTCCCAGCTCCGTGTAGGCTTCTGGCGTCAGGTCAGCCAAGATCAAATCGCCCAGTTCATTAAAGAGGAGATAGCGGTCGTTTTGCTTCACGAGAAAAGCGGTAGCGTGTCGGGATCGTCGCGGGCTATTGTCGGTCGGCTTCGTCGTTTGCCAAAGTCGCTTTCCTGTTTTCATGTCGGCGGCCATCAGTGTTCCCGTTTCGACGTCGCAACCATAGATCGTTCCCTCATCCAGCAGTGGCGTGCTGTTTGAGCAAAAGATGCTGCTCTTCACGTTGCCACGCCATACGACTTTCGCTGCCGGTTTTTCGTCATCAAGTTCAATCATCGCCGAGATATTTCCTATCGCCGAAGCGTACAGGTAGCGTCCTTGTTTCTGAATGCCCATAATCGACATCGCGAAACCTGGTTTCAGATCAATCGTCCAGTGAACCTCGCCCGTTTGTGGATTGAGACTGTTGAGGCCGTTTGGAGTCCAAATCAGTAGTTGCTTGACGCCCGCGTGCTGAATCATCGTCGGTGCGTTGTAGCCCGGTTCGTCGGCGGAAAGTGCAGTCCATACTTCTTCACCCGTATCTTTGTTGAGCGCCACGCAAACACTGTCTTGACCGCCCGCGAGTGTGAAAAGCAGCTCGCCGTCAATCAATGGATGCGAAGCATAGCCCCAAACTGCGGTTTTGGTTTTGTAGACTTCGGGTAGCGATTTTTCCCACACTACCTTGCCGTTGGATGTACGAAGGCAAGTGAGTTGGCCTTGCGCGCCGAGGGCGTAGACTTTGTCGCCGTGCACAGTTGGGGTGCAACGAGGTCCGCCCGCGTAGGAGATCTTGTAGGCCTGCGGGTACGAGTGTTTCCAAATCTCCGCCCCGGTCTTTGCGTCGAAACAAAGTACGCGTTCTTCCCCGGTCAAGTCCGAGATGCCACTGGGGTTGTTGCTTACTTCGCCCGCCGTGTCGTAGTCCATGACAAAGACTCGACCTTTGGCAACGGCGGGTCCTGAGTAGCCATGTCGGACCGGTACACGCCACTTCACAGGCAATCCGCCTTCCGGAATCGCGTCAACGACGTGTTTCTCATTCCAAACTCCGTCGCGGTTTTGGCCCATCCACTGAGGCCAATCTTCTCCGTAAGTGACTGAAGAAATAAAGACGGATGCGATGAGCGTTATGACGGAAACAGTGCGCATAGCTGGCTACCTGTGTTTGACGTTCGTTTTTGTCGACGCCGAAGACAGTACAGCGTCGACAAAAAGGATAAGCGTCTGCGCACCTCGTAGAAACCCCAGTACAAGGAACCGCGAGCGCTTCGCTGTTGCTTTGCCAGGGTAGCTTTCGTGACGATTTAGTCAGCTCTGTAGTGGTAATTCGGGCCGTTGGACACGTTTAGATTCGGCTTCTCGGCTTTTAGTTTGTCGAGCCCGGCTTTGGTAATCGACGTGTTTTGTAATTGCAAGCCTCTTAGGTTGGGTAGCTTGGCAACGTGTTGCAGAGCATTGTCTGTGAACTGTTTCCCCATAAGCGTGAGCGTTACCAGCTTCGAGTCTTCGGCAAATAGGTTGGCAAGCCCTTCGTCTGTAACCGTGCTGCCTGTGTTGATCGCTACGAACTGTATTCGCTTCAGCAAAGCGTGCTTTAGCAGTTCATCGTTTGCCGTCTCGCCAGTCAGAATCACATACTTCAGGTTTTCATAGCTGCTGAGTCGATCCAGTGTCGCTGTGTTTGCTGGTTGAATATCTGCGTGTACTAAGCGGTTGCCGACTTTCGGTGGAATGATGGGCTCGTTTGATTTGTTGTTTAGGTGGAGCCGCAGTAGTTGTGGCATACTCGAGAGGTCGACATTTGCAAAGTTAAGGTTGGGGCCGGCCAAATCAATCGTTGAGATTGGCAGGTCATTGAGTGCAACGAGTCCCTTGCCTCGCAATGTTGTGTTTTTAAGGAATAGGCTTTGAAGCTTGTCGCATCCTGCAAGCTGAGCTAGGCCTTTGTCGGTGAAGCTGTCTGTCGGAACGTAGATCGAGAAGAGGTCTTTCGCGGTTCCAAGTGGCTTCAAGTAATCATCGCCAATGGTCGGAGCCTTGAGTTTTTTCTCGGCTTGAAATTCTTCGGGGACTGGGTAAGTCAGGCACATGAAGCTCTTGAGAAACTGCATGTCCTTGACAACACTAAGATCGTCGGCATTTCCCTTCCAAAACTGAGTTAGTGTCACCGAGCTATTTCCCTTGTCCGGCGTGCCCTCGGTGTGCACCTGTGCGCCAAGAGCCCGCAACTTTTTCACGGCAGCTTGATGTTCTGGCGAGAATAGGTGTGTGTTGTCGTCGTCTTCCGGAATGCGATACTCCTTCATTTTGCGCACGCGGAACGTGTGAGAAATGGACCTACCAGGAGGCAACTCTAGCGTTTGTTCCATTGGGTTTAGCACTTCATAACCGCGATAACCGATCCCAGGTACTTCGAATTTTGCTTTGCCGGACTTACAAGTGACGAGTGTTATCCCTTGCTTGACGGCTGAACGGTCGATCGAGTGATCGAGTTTGGAGTCACGGGTTGCTTGCACGGATAGAAGAGGAAACGGCTTTCCCGTTTCTTCGTTCACAACATGGAACTTGATCTGCGTGGCGCTATCCATCTTCAACGTCAGCGAATTCGTGCTCGCGTCGACCGTTGCCTGGCTCATCGTTGGGTAGTTCGTTGCGGTTGTCATTTCCGCTTGTCGCATTGAGAACGCCAGCTTGCCCAGCGGCAACGCTAGTCGAACGCGCCCTTGTGTGTCGGTTTCTCCAGCTACCATTGCCCTGGCGTTTTCGCCTAGCGCCAACGACGCGGTAACCTTGACTTCTTTGGCTGGTTGGCCGCTGATGGCATCAACGATTTGGATGCTTGTTTTTTGGGTTGATGGGATCGAGATTGCAATCGGTTGCGTGCCGGAAACGGCATTGGCTGTTACCGCGATATTCTCTGCCGCGTTAACTTGGATCTGGACGTTAAGGCTTTTTGCGACCTTACCGAGTTTCCAGTTGCCGTTTGCATCCGTTTTTGTCGTCAGTCGCATCGAGGCAGGCAAGGTCGTGCGATGTACCCTTGTGACAACACCCAGTGTTCCGGTTTGGTCAGGCACGGATTCGTTCTGTGGGTCGCCGGAAGAAAAACTCGTGATCGCAACTTCCGCATTGGCGACAGGCATGTCCTCATGGTCGCGAACCGTGCCCGCAATCATTGTGTGTTCTTTTGCGAACTCAACATTCGCGGTAAGTGGACCTCTTTTAACATCCTCGAGCACTTGGTTCGACGGTAAAAAAAATGCCCACGGGGTCCCGCCTTCGTGAAGATCAATCTGCTGATATCCGGTGACGCTCCATTCTTTCCACGCCACCGCACCGTCCTTGGTCTTTCCCATAACGACGACACGCTGTTGCCCGGGATTCGATCGGTCGAAGACGTATTCCTTTTTGGGAGTCGTGAATACACCTTTGGTGGACGTAGCCGTTTGCAATGACAACTGCTTGCCATCTTTGATATGAGCAACTTTGATTTCTGCAATCTCGTTCATTGGCTTGTTATGCGTTCGGATTTGAGTTGCCAATGTTTCGCGAAGAACGGGGGCGTCTTCTGGTTCACTTCCGTCATTGGCAAATAGCTGGATCGAACCTGTAATCTCAGGTGTTTCATCCTCGTTCGCGTTGTCGTCTTCCGGTGCGAGAGTAAAGTCGGCTTGCTGTGCTACTGAGAACGCGCCGCCGGGCAAGACAGCAAGACCTAACACGATCGCAGCCGCCCAGCACCAGGTCGGGGTTCTTCGACAGTGGTTGGTTTGCTTCATCAAGCGTACGAGTCTCGTTTGCGTGGATTCGCCCACAGCCATGCCAACTTGCATTGCGGGGAATGGCCGTACGCGTGATTCCATTACACGCAACAACGCGTTGGCGTACGTCCTGGGCGAAATCGAAAGTTGAGCAATGACTTCTTCGTCGCAAGCGGCTTCACGCCAGCGGACGATTTGCCGATTCGAGTACCACACAAGCGGATGGAACCACCAAACGCAACTCGCTAAAACTTGCAGCCATGAAACCCAAACGTCTCCTCGCCGTATATGTGTTAGCTCGTGCGTGAATATCGATTGCAGATCCGATTCGTTTGCTTCATCAATGAGTCTTACCGGCACAACGATACTAGGACGAAGGCAACCAATAGCCGCAGGACCGAACGGTTTATCTACAAGCAGCAGTCGCGGCGGATTGCTTAGCCCGAGAGACTCTGCGGTCGTCGTGTAGATTCTCGCAATTTCTTCGCTCGGCGGAGTGTTCGTGCGGGCGATACGTAGAAAGCGTGTCCAATGAAAGATTAGATAGTTGGCGAACGCTACAACGCCGAGAATCCAGCACCCAAAAATGATCGTGGGCCATGGAATCGGAGTGACAGTTTTGGGGCTGTTCGCCGGTGCAGCCGCTGCAACAGCTGACGGTTCCGTTCGTCTCTCTTGCCACTGAGCTTCCGCGGTCGGCGCAAACGTTGCAAAGTCCGGCGAGATCGTCTCGCTGACGGTTTCCGTATTCCGTTGCGACCAACTGAAGACGCTTGTCGGGCTGCTAAGGAGCGGCGGCGTGACGCATTTTGCGAACACCAGTAGCCAAAGCAGGTAGGCGAAATGCGGACGGCGTCGGCCAATAAATGGGGCGACGATTCCTACAGCGACGATGAGAGCAGATACTTGCCAGAGCTGCTGCACACACAATTCAACGCAAGATTCAATATTCATCACGCTTTCTCCAGATCGTCGAGTAAAGTTCGCAACCGTTCGATGTCTTCGGGCTTCATGCCTTGTTCTTGGATAATGTTTTGCACAAATGGAACTGGATCTCCTTGGAAGACCCGTTCCATGAAGTCGCCCACCATTTCTCGTACCACCGTCTTGGGACGCACTTTCGCTCGATACACATTCGCGCGGCCTTCTTGCGTTGCCGAGAGATAGCCCTTCTCTTCCAGCCTACGCAAATAAGTTTGCACGGTTTTAAAGTCGAGGTCTCGGTCGGGTGGCATAGCATCCATCACCGCGCGTACTGTGGCTTTGCCGAGGTTCCAGACGACCTGCGCGATCTCCAGTTCCGATTTGGCGAGTGCGGGGCGGTTTCCCATGCGTGCTCCTTGTTGACTTACATTTGAAAGCATTGTTGGCGTTCAAATGTAAGCCGTCAAGACGCAAGGTTACGAAAACAGGTTTTTAGTTTGTGCTGCGCGATCTGGGGAAAATACCCACGCGGTGCTGGTTGGAGTTGCTCTGCGGTTACTGGGGCGAAGTTTAGCCGCCGAATCGCAGTACTCCGCTGGAGTAGCTCGTGCCAAAATTCTTGGCGAGCTCTGCAACTTGTTGGCAGCCGGAGCGAAAGTGTGCAGAAGTCAGACAACCGAGTGGATGAATAAATGCACCCCAGAGTGTTCCGTCACTGAAGCAATATCGAGCATCAAGCGCACGATCAAAATTGGCCGCCATGCAAGTAGCGAGCTGTTCAGAATCGAGTTCGCTTTCTTCCACGATCGGAACCATCACGCGCAGACGATCGTGCGACTCGTCGGTTACGCAAATCAACCGTTGGCCGTATGCGTTGAATTGCCAAAATCCTAACTTGCCTTCAACGCTGTCGCCAATTTCGCGAATCAAGGTTTCCAATCGGCGGTTATTCATGCCGCTAGCTTCACTGGCCATAATCATGCGGGCAACTCTTCGTTGTGGGCACTAAATTCTTGTTGCGAACTCCAATTCTACCCGAGACTAGATTTACCACTACCGCATATCAGCACCTGACGCTGATAAACCTTGCGGGTTGTGTCAAAGAAAGACGCGACTTTTCGGTAGGATGTGCTTCTAGATGCGTACACAGAACGAAACTGCGCGACAGCATACGTACTGCTGGGAGCAAGTTCTGGGTCGCACATGCGAGCGTTGATGGGAAGACTGCCGCAACGCAACCGCATCATGAATTTCAGCTCACCGAGCTACTCAAGCACGCCGTCTGACGATTCACCAAATATTCCATGAACGCGAGTTGCGAGTCACTCGCGTGATACGAGACGAGAGACAGTATGAAGACAACGAACGTTGCTACCACTTTGGCCGTATTGTTCGTTTGTGTTGCTGCGCATGCGTCAGCCGAGCAAAACGTCGTGGAAGCGGTAGCCACGTTTTCTCGCTTGTCAAAAGATGACGCTTCCGTACCAAAGCGATTTCAACTTTCGCAAGCAAACGTAGAGGTGTCTTTCGCCCGCGAAAAAAAGTTCAATGCGTATTCGGTTCGCAAGCTTACGTTTCCGTCGCCCGTCAAAACGGAACACGACGTCAACAATACGGTCCACTGTGAATACTTCCAACCGCATTGGAATCCAGGCGAAGACACGCTGCCGGCAGTTGTTGTGTTGCATATTCTGGGCGGTGACTTTGAGCTCTCGAGAGCCTGCTGCCGAGCGCTTTCGAGTCAGGGCATTGCCACGCTTTTTCTGAAGATGCCCTATTACGGTCCTCGACGCCCGAGTGGGAAACGCGAACGCATGATATCCGAGGACCCCGTAAAAACGGTGGCTCGCGTGACACAGGCTGTGAAGGATATTCGTCGTGCTGCGGATTGGCTTGAGTCGCGCAAAGAGGTGGACGCGAAACGGTTGGGCATCACGGGGATTAGCCTCGGCGGTATCGTCGCTTCGCTGACCGCGTCTGTGGAACCGCGATTCAAGAATTCATGTTTCGTTTTAGCTGGTGGAGATTTTGCGACTTTGTTTATGGAGTCCACGGAGCTTGATGACGAACGGGAAGCTTGGGGGAGTGAGCGTATAACAGCGAAGCAAGTTGGCGAGGCGTTGAAGCCGGTCGATCCGCTAACGTACGCGAGTCGGTTGAAAGGTCGAAACGTGCTGATGATGAATGGTCGAAAGGATACGGTCATTCCGCGAGTGTGCACGGATCAGCTCTGGGAGTTGGCGGGCAAGCCCGAAATCATTTGGTGGAACGCCGGTCATCATTCAGCAGCATGGTATTTGCCCAGCGGTCTGGCGAAGATGATTCCGTTCTTCAAGCAGTGAGCGAGCGACGCTCGGCGGAATCGGGCTATAATGTCGTCATGAAATACGTGATGGGGTTACTTCTTGTTTGCTTGTTGTTTGGTTGTCGCCGAACGGGCGAATCTGTGGTCGCGAAACAAGAGTCGAACGTTGAGTCTCGGCCGCTGTCATCTCCCAAGTCCGCTGGGGGGCCGCTGTTTCGCAAGCGTTTGTCAGACGAAACGGGGGTCGACCTCGTTCAAATGTTCCCCAAAGATGCGCCGCCAGGCATGATTTCTGATCAGAGTTCCGGATCCGGAGTCTGTGTGGGTGACTTCGATGCCGACGGGTTGCCGGACATTTACGTAACGAACTACGACCAAGGCAATCGCCTCTACCGCAATCTTGGTGAGTTTCGATTTGCCGATGTCACTGCTGAAAAAAATGTTGGTGGTGAGGGGCGTTGGTGCGCCGGGCCCAGTTTTGTCGACATCGACAATGATGGCGATCTCGATCTGCACGTTTGCGTTTATGCGCAGCCCAACCTGCTCTACGTCAACGATGGAAACGGCGGTTTTACTGAGCAAGCGGAGAAATTCGGATTGTCGGTGGTTGCCGCAAGCGTAATGGCGTCATTTGCCGACTACGATTTGGATGGTGACTTAGACGCCTATCTCGTGACCCATCGTTTGATTGATGAGCGAGGGCGCCATCAACTTCCTCGTAATCCCAACGCGGCGATGGAAGACGGCGTTATTCAGGTGAAGCAGAAACGGCTTCGCGTTATGCCGGAATACAAAGACTGGTTCAGCGTGATGTCAAAAGGCGAAGCAGGACGGTTCGCATTGGTCATCGCTGGACAGCAAGACTTACTGCTGCGTAACGAACGAGGCTCGTTTCGGCCAGTCAATAAGGAAGCAGGAATCAGCGGGCATCGCATCGGACTTTCGGCGGTGTGGTGGGACTACAACAACGACGGGCGGCCTGATCTCTACGTCAGCAACGACTACAAAGGCGCTGATCAACTCTATCGGAACAACGGCGATGGCACGTTTACGGATGTTGTAGAAGAAGTCTGTCCGCATATCCCCTGGTATTCGATGGGCGCCGATGTGGGCGACATTAACAACGATGGTTGGCTTGATCTGTTCGCGTCTGATATGTCCGGGACGTCGCACTACAAACAGAAGGTTGCGATGGGCGACATGTCCGAAGACGCGTGGTTTCTGGACTTGGCCCAACCGCAGCAGTACATGCGAAACGCTCAGTTCGTAAATGCCGGCGGTGGACGCATGTTGGAAGTCGCGAAGATGGCTGGAATTGCGAGTACGGATTGGACTTGGTCGCCAAAGTTTGGAGATCTTGATAACGACGGTTGGCTCGACCTGTTTGTGGCCAACGGCATGTCACGGGACTTTATGAATAGCGATGTGGGAAAAGGCAGCACGCGGGGTGGTTCGCTTTGGGCGAATAAGCCAGTGATGCGAGAAAAGAACTTGGCGTTTCGGAATCGGCAGGACTTTCGATTCGAAAAGGTCGGTGCCGAGTGGGGCTTGGACGAAATGTCAGCGAGCTACGGCGCAAGTTACGCTGATTTGGATCGCGACGGTGACCTCGACTTAGTTGCCACGAACTTCGACGGGCCATTGTTGGTTTATGAAAACCAAAGCAGCGCAGGAAAGCGATTGCTCGTAAAGCTGGTGGGTACGAAGAGTAACCGCGACGGTATCGGAGCTCGCGTCACGCTCTATACATCGGATGGGAAGAAGCAGACGCGGTTCCTTAGCAGTTCGCAAGGCTTTATGTCAATGAACGAACCCTTGTTGCACTTCGGTTTGGGAACCACCAGTGCAACTTCAATGCGAATTCAATGGCCCAGCGGCAACGTGCAGCTTGTCGAGGCAATTGCGGACAATCAATTCGTTACTGTCACCGAGTCTGAGCCATTCGTAGCGAAAAATACGGAGGAAACGCCAGCGACGTTGTTCTCCTCTTCCGAGCATCTCTCCCCGCACACACATATTGAGAGAACATTCGACGATTTCGAAAAGCAGCCGCTGCTTCCGGCCCGGAAATCACGGCTCGGACCGGGGGTCGCCTGTGGGGATCTCGATGGTGACGGACGTGCTGACTTCTACTTAGGCGGCGCAGCAGGGGCGCCCGGCGAGATCGTTCTCGCTGATGGTGAGGCCTCAAGTGATGCGTTTGCAAATGATGCAGCATCGGAGGACATGGGTGCATTGCTTCTTGATGCGGACTCGGACGGTGATCTCGACCTGTACGTAGTTTCTGGCGGCGTTGAAGCAGAAGTTGGTGATCCGATGCTGCAAGATCGACTCTACTTGCAGCACGACTCGAAATTTCAAAAAGCCGAGGGCCGGCTGCCCGTCTTCCCTGCGTCCGGTAGTTGCGTTGTGGCGTCAGATTTTGACCGTGACGGCGATTTAGATCTCTTTGTTGGTGGTCACGTCGTGCCTGGGCGGTATCCTCATTCGTCAGCCAGTCGTCTGCTGCGCAATGACGCCGGAGAATTCTCGGACGTGACAAAGGAAGTGGCGCCGCAGTTAGGTGACATGCAGTTGGTCAATGGTGCAATTTGGTCGGACGCAAACGGCGATGGGCTGATTGATTTATTGGTCGCTCAAGAGTGGCGCACGATCGAGATCTTTTTGAGTGATGGAGAAAAGCTGACGAAGGCCGCGGCAACGGGCTTGTCGGGATACACTGGTTGGTGGAACGGAATCGTCGCCGGCGACGTGGACGAAGACGGCGACATGGACTACGTCGTGACCAACATCGGGTTAAACACAAAGTACCATGCAAGCGATGAACACCCGGTTCGATTGTATTGCGGTGACTTTGGGACGGGGGATGAGCGGTTAATCGAAGCGAAGTACGAAAATGGAGTGCTGCTTCCGGAGCGCGGAAAGAGTTGTTCGACCGCAGCAATTCCGATCTTGTCGAGTAAGTTCCAAACTTACAAAGCGTTTGCGGTGGCGGGCCTTGAAGAGATTTACTCAGCTGATCGGTTGAATCAATCGCTGAATTTAAGCGCGACAACGCTCGAATCTGGTTTGTTGATCAACGATGGTTCGGCGAGATTTACGTTTCAGTCGCTACCTCGTTTTGCTCAGTTGGCGCCAAGTCAGGGTGCGGTGATCACTGATTTCGACGGCGACGGGCATGTGGATCTAGTATTGGCCCAAAACGATTTCAGCCCACAGCGAGAAACGGGAAGATTGGATGGCGGTGTGAGTTTACTCCTACGCGGTGACGGCAACGGTCAATTTGCACCAATGTGGCCGCACGAAAGTGGCATTTCCGTTAGTGGCGATGCTCAATGCGTCGCGGTGGCCGACCTCAATCGCGATGATCGTCCGGATCTGGTCTTTGGCGTAAATGACGAGGCATGGCGCACGCTCGTTTTGAATAAACCGGCGAAGTTCTTGAAAGTTACATTGCGAGGGAAAGCTGGAAATTCAACGGGTGTTGGAGCCAAAGTCGAAGTATTGCTTTCCAGCGGGAAGAAGTTGACGTCCGAAGTCTATGCGGGTGCTGGCTATCTTTCGCAGAGCAGTCCTGATCTGTTTTTCGGACTAGGAGACTCGACTGTCTCGAGCATCGAGGTGCGTTGGCCGGATGGCTCTGTGACTAGCAGCTCGCCCGGAAACAGCGGTGCAGTGGTGATCGACCATCCGGACCGTCAATAAATAAACTCGAGCGATTCAGTCGGATGACTTGCTGGGCTTCGAATCTGACTTCGACGACGATTTATCCGAGCTTTTTGACTCGGACTTTTTCGACTTCGCGTCTTTAGCTGCTTTCTCGCCCTTTTTGTAGGACTCACTACGATAGTCTGTTTGATAGAAACCAGAGCCCTTGAACACGATGGCTCCGCCGGTACCGAACAGACGGCGAAGCTTGTTCTTGCCGCATTCTGGGCACTTTTTCTTCACCGCATCTTTGATGCCCTGGAACAGTTCCATTTCATGGCCGCAGGCATCGCATTCGTAGTCGTAAGTGGGCATACGTAACTGTTCCTATTGCCGTTTCGGCGATTCCTTACGCTTCTGCTTCCGCAGGGCCTGTAGAGATGATGACCTGCGAAGGTCGAATCACGCGGTCGTGAAGGATGTATCCCTCTTGTACTGCTTGTAGCACTATCCCCTTTTCGACTTCATCGCTTGGCATTTGCGAGATGGCTTCGTGCTTGTTGGGGTCAAAGACCTCGCCCACGGCATCGATACGTTCGCAGTCGAATTTGTTGAGCGTGCCGATAAGTTGTTGCGCGACCATTAGGAAACCCTCAAGGATTCCATTAGAAGCTTCTTCCTTGGAGGCAGCGGAGATTGCGCGATAGACATTGTCGATGACGGGCAGTAGATCGGTGATTAGCCCTTGGTTCGCAAATTTGCGCTGGTCGTCCATTTCGCGTCGCATGCGGCGTCGAAAGTTCTCGAGATCGGCCTGTGCACGAACAACTCGCCCTTCGGCGTCGTTGACACGATCCATCAACTCAAGTTCGCTCTGCGAGCTCACACCTTCGGTCGGATCGATTGCCGACGCGGGCGTTTCGAAATCTTCCTGAAGTGCTTCATCAAGCACTTCGCCAAAGTCGAAGAGATTCTCTTCTTCTACGTGTTCGTCTGTTTGTTCTTCTGACATCGTCTTTATCCAGTCGGTGACTTTTCACTCTTTGTGGGGGCGATATAGTCTTTTACTTTTTCCAGAAATGACAACCGATGAGGTGTAACATTGGAGTCTTCTTCGGCGGCGAGTGCGCGAAGCATCTCTTCTTGGACGGCCGAAAGTGTTTTGGGCACCTCGACATAGACCGTGATCATAAGATCGCCAACGCCACCGGTGCGAAAATCCGGCATTCCTTTGTTTGCAAGTCGGAACGTCTCACCAGATTGCGTTCCGGACGGTAGCTCGACAAGGTCTGGACCGTCGAGTGTCGGTACTTCGATTTTTGCACCGAGCGCGGCTTGGGTGAACGAGATTGGAACCCGGCAGTGCAGATTCGATCCCTGGCGTTGGAAGAGCGGGTGCTCCTTCATCGCGATGAAGCAAAAGCAATCGCCAGCTGGTCCGCCATCAGGACTTGGTTGTCCTTCGCCCGCAAGTCGGACGCGTGTACCGTGATCGACGCCAGCAGGAATGGTGACTTCGAGCGTAATCGGTTCAGCAACGAAACATTGCCCTTGGCACGATTTGCAAGGTTCAGTGATAAGCTCGCCTTGTCCTCCGCACTGTTGGCATGTGGTTTGGACACGTAAGATGCCCGCCGATTGAACGACTTGTCCTCGTCCGTTACAGCGATGGCATTGTTGTGTCTTCGAGCCTGGCGAGCTGCCAGTTCCCTCGCAACCCGCGCACTTCGCGGCGCGATCGAATTTAATTGTCTTCGTGATGCCCTTCGCGGCCTCTTCCAATTCGAGGACCACTTCAACGTCAATGCGACTGCCCTTGCGGACTTGCTGTTGGCGTCTACCACGACCGCCTCCGAACATGTCGCCGAATGCGCCGCCGAACATATCACCGAAGGCATCGAATATGTCTTCTACGTCTGAGAAGCCTGCGCCGCCTCCGCCGCCCTGCCCGAGTCCCGCGTGCCCGAACTGGTTGTACAGCGAACGCTTTTCAGGATCGCTGAGAACTTCGTAGGCTTCTGCGGCTTCTTTGAAGAGCTCGACAGCTTCCTCGTCGCCGGGATTGCTATCAGGATGGAATTGAATGGCGAGCTTACGATAGGCACGCGAGATCTCACGATCGTCCGCCTTGCGTTTAACTCCGAGTACTTCGTAGTAGTCTCGTTTGCTCATCGTTCTGCCGTTATGCGTCGCGCCGAAAAGTCGGTCGCGCGTGTGCTTAAAAAAAAGCCACTTCCCACGACGGGAAGTGGCTTGTGCCAGTCGCGGTGATTGGTCGATTCCCACGAGTGATTTCGCGGGAATTGACGTCTTGTAACTCTAGCGGATACTTCCCTCAACGCGGCGTTTCTCTTTGTCTTCCGACTCAAGGTTGGTGACCATTGCTTCGGTTGTGAGTAGCAGTCCAGCGATACTGGCTGCATTGCTCAGAGCGGTTCGCACGACTTTGACGGGGTCGATGACGCCAGCTTTCAACATGTCTACGTATTCGCCCGTATGAGCGTTGTAGCCTTGGTTCTTTGGCTTCTGTTGGACTTCGTCGACCACAACAGAACCGTCAATACCGCAATTGTCCGCAATTTGCTTCAAAGGAGCCGTTACAGCGTTGAGGATGATATCTACGCCAATTTTTTCGTCACCCTTTGCACTGCTGCGGGCCTTTTCAATTGCCTCACGAGCACGAATGAGTGCCACGCCACCGCCAGGAAGGATGCCTTCTTCGACGGCTGCACGAGTCGCGTGCAAAGCGTCTTCTACGCGAGCCTTCTTTTGTTTCATGTCGGCTTCCGTGTCGGCACCAACAGAAACAATTGCGACGCCGCCGGTAAGTTTGGCGAGACGCTCTTGAAGTTTTTCGCGATCATAGTCGCTGTCCGATGCGTCGATCTGGTTCTTGAGTTGCTGAATGCGAGTCTGAATATCAGACGTTTTGCCAGCACCTTGAACGATCGTCGTTTCGTTCTTGTCGACAGTGATTTTCTTGGCACTTCCGAGTTGGCCCAGTTCGAGGCTTTCAAGCTGGATGCCCAAGTCTTCGCTGATCAGTGTGCCACCGGTCAGAACTGCGATGTCACCAAGCATGGCTTTACGTCGGTCGCCGAAGCCGGGTGCTTTGACTGCACAAACGTTAAGTACGCCACGAAGCTTGTTTACGACGAGTGCAGTGAGTGCTTCGCCATCAACGTCTTCGGCGATGATCAAGAGAGGCTTGCCGGTTTGACTTACCTTCTCAAGGATCGGCACGAGGTCGCGAAGATTGCTGACCTTCTTCTCGTGGATAAGGATCAGTGCATCTTCCAGTTCGCATATCATCTCGGCTGGCTTGTTGATGAAGTAAGGCGAGATGTGCCCTTTGTCGAACTGCATGCCTTCGACAAGTTCAAGCGTGGTGTCTGCGGTTTTGCCTTCTTCGACCGTGATGACACCGTCTTTGCCGACTTTCTCGAGTGCATCTGCAAGCAGTTCGCCGATCTCGCGGTCGTTGTTTGCACTGATCGCACCGATATTGGTGATCTCTTCCGGACTTGAGACAGGCTTTGCCATGTCTAACAGGAAGGTTGTCGCTGCGTTGACAGCTTTTTCGATACCGCGGCGAATAGCAGACGGGTTACTGCCCGCGACGATGTTACGAATGCCTTCGCGGAAGATGGCTCGAGCGAGAACCGTCGCTGTCGTTGTTCCGTCACCGGCCAAATCCGATGTTTTGGAAGCCACTTCGTTGACGAGTTTAGCGCCCATGTTCTCGAAGCGATCTTCGAGTTCGACTTCTTTCGAAACCGTGACGCCGTCCTTCGTAACCGTTGGTCCGCCAAAGGATTTGTCGATGATGACGTTACGGCCTGTGGGGCCCATCGTTACCGCAACTGCGTCGGCTAACTTGTCCACGCCGCGGAGCATTTTCTGCCGAGCGTGATCTTCGAATAGCAATTGTTTTGCTGACACGTTTTATTCCTCGTTTGAATGTGTTTTGGTGTCGACTGCTGGGGCGCGTCGTTAGGCGACGACTTTTGCCAGGATGTCGGACTCGCGAAGGATCTTGACTTCGTCTCCGTCAACTTCGATGTCGGATCCGCCGTACTTGCCGTAGATCACTTCATCACCAACCGCTACCGAAAGTTCGCCACGGTTGCCGCTATCGAGCATCTTGCCAGGACCAACGGCGATAACTGTTCCGCGTTGTGGCTTTTCTTGAGCTGCGTCGGGAAGCACGATTCCGCCTGCGGTGGTTTCTTCAGCGTCGAGAGGCTCGACAACAATTCGATCGTCGAGTGGTCGGATTTTGATTTTCTTGGCCATATTAATAAGTCCTTGTTTGTCTTTTGATTTTGTCTGATTTGGGAAGGGTTGGAGAAACGCGGGCTTACATCATGCCCGGCATTCCGCCCATGCCACCCATTCCGCCCATGCCACCCATTCCTGGCATGCCGCCGCCCATGCCACCCATTCCGCCGTGGTCGTGGTGATGGTCACCGCCGCCCTCTTCTTCTTCGACAGGAATTTCAGTGACAAGTGACGAGGTCGTTAGCAACAACGAAGCAACACTGGCTGCGTTTTGCAATGAAGTACGGACGACCTTTGCTGGGTCGATCACACCATCGGCGAGGAGGTCACCGTAGGTGTCTTTGTCCGCGTTATAGCCTTCGGTTTTGCCTTTCATGCCACGAACGCGATTAACAACGACTGCGCCGTCGATGCCGGCGTTGTTTGCGATCGCTCGCAATGGCTTGTCCAGGATGTTTTTAATGATGTTG
This sequence comes from uncultured Pirellulaceae bacterium, assembly GCA_964397295.1. Classification (GTDB taxonomy): domain Bacteria; phylum Planctomycetota; class Planctomycetia; order Pirellulales; family Pirellulaceae; genus CAYNJG01. The sequence continues at coordinate 16,543 of CAYNJG010000026.1, read as the reverse complement.
GCACCCATGCCTTCGTCACCTTCGAGGCCAAGCTTTTCGATGACCTTTTCGCAACGAAGAAGTGCAACACCGCCACCAGGAACGACGCCTTCTTCCAAGGCAGCTTGTGTTGCAGCTTTAGCGTCTTCGAGCAGAGCTTTTCGCTCTTTCATTTCGGTTTCGGTTGCGGCACCACAGTTGATCTGAGCAACACCACCAGCGAGCTTCGCAAGTCGCTCTTGCAGCTTCTCGCGATCGTAGTCGCTGTCAGTGTGTTCAATCTCGTTGCGGATTTGATCGGCACGTCCGGCGATCTCGTCTTTCGATCCGCCGCCACCGACCATCACGCAGTTGTCCGTCGTGATTTTGACTTTCTTGACGCGTCCGAGATCGGAAAGCTTGACGGCTTCTAGATCAATGCCGAGATCTTTGAAGATCGCTTGTCCACCCGTGAGCGTCGCGATGTCGCCAAGCATTGCTTTGCGGCGGTCGCCGTAGCCGGGAGCCTTAACGGCACAGCAATCAACGATGCCTCGCATCTTGTTGACCACGAGAGTCGCCAATGCTTCGCCGTCGATATCTTCTGCGATGATCAGCAAAGGCTTCTTCGCTTTGTTGATTGCTTCGAGAACAGGTACGAGTTTCTTCGCACTGCTGATCTTCTCTTCGAAGATCAAAACGTAAGCACCCGACAGCTCGACGACTTGATTGTCGGTGTCCGTTACGAAGTGAGGCGAGAGAAAACCGCGATCGAACTGCATGCCCTCGACCACCTCAACGTAGGTCTCGCTGCTACGGCCTTCTTCGACTGTGATCACGCCGTCTTTGCCAACTTTAAGGAAGGCTTCTGCGAGCACGTCACCGATCGATGGATCGTTGTTGCCTGCGATTGTCGCGACCTGTTGGATCTCTTTTTTGCTCTTGGGATCGACTGGCTTCGCCAATTTCGTGACGGCGGCAGAAACGGCTTCAGTGGCTTGAGCAATGCCACGGGAAAGAGCCATCGGATCCGCACCAGCGGCGATCATTTTGAGGCCTTCCCGGAAGATCGCTTCCGAAAGCACCGTTGCGGTCGTTGTTCCGTCACCAGCAACGTCATTTGTCTTGCTGGCGGCTTCCTTCACCAATTGGGCGCCAAGATTTTCGAACGGATCGTCCAGTTCGATATCTTCGGCTACAGTTACGCCGTCTTTTGTAACTTTTGGCGAGCCCCAGCCCTTATCGAGCACGGCGTTGCGACCACGGGGACCGAGCGTACTGCGGACGGCTCGGGCGAGTTTTGACACGCCTTCGAGCAGCGGTTGCCTCGCGTCGTCTTCAAACACCATCTGTTTAGCCACGTTGGGATTCCTCCATCAACATTTTGTCGTTGTTTTGTCTTACTGCTCGCCGTTCAGGGCAAGCCAATCACGTGTTATGACCGAGCCGACGCGATTCCGATAGCCGGGGCGCCGGATTGGCAGCGAATGATTCACGCCGCCCGAAGTTGCAATATGCGTGCCAATAATTTAGCGTTCTTGCTAAGTCGTTTTTGCGTCGGGGTTTAAGCAGATGCGATTGCTGGAAACGGATGCAGTGAGGCTTGAGCGGTGTCAATTTGGCAGGCGAGCCAAAATCGGCCGGCAAGCGACAGTGTGATCGAGACGATATGGATGGTCTCTGAGGAAAGACTACGCTGAGGCCGTCGATTCGTTGCCCGCTGACAACCGACCGGAATTCAGACAGGATGAACAGGATTTACATGATGTTGGCTGTGGAGGTTGTGCAAGTTTGGTTGCGGATTGGCAAAGAGTCGGGGCTGAGCAAGGCCGAAGTCTTGCGTCGTCTACGAGGCGGACGACTGAAAATGCTGGGCTAATTTGAGCGGTGGAGGCCCAAATGAATTTGGCTTCGGAGCCGTAGGCTTGGTAAACTGAGTCCTTGCGGGCAACAGCTTTCTCGAGACGTCAAATGCGAAAGTCTTGTTTCGCCAAAACTCTTTGTGCATTCTTCGTTTGCACGCTCTTTCTGACTCGGACCGGAGCCGCCCAAGAAGTTTACTTCGACGACTTTGACGGTGGCCGGCGCGTCGCCGAAGGTGTCGTATCTGCGATCGGTGGCGGGCAGCGGGCGGCTGTCGAAGACTATGCCGGTATCGGTCACGCAGGAAACGAATTCGGTGGTCAGTACTTTCACTACGATTCGTCGCAGTCGGTCCGCCAGGAATTTCGAGCGTCGCCGATTACGTTGACGCTAACGGACTTGCCGCCGCACGAATTTGTGAGTCTGGATTTTCTTTTCGCTCGCATCGGGACATGGGATGGCGACGAAGACTTTTTAAGCGTCCGAGTTGATCGGCAGTTGATCTTTAGTGAGTCGTTTGACTTTCTTTCGGCGGATCAACAAACGTTCGAACCTGATACCGGCGTATTGCTGGTCCGCGATGCTCCGTTGTTGGCAACTACCTGTTGCGACGCTGCCTATGACATGAGCTTGCAGCAGGAGTTTCATCGCATTCCGCATGTCGCTGACAGTCTGTTCGTGGAATGGTTCCCAGACGGTGATGGTTGGCAGGGAGGAAACGATGAATCATTCGCAATCGAAAATGTGCGAGTCGTTCTCTCCGGAGAAGAGCCGTTGGTGTCCATACCGGAGCCAACCGCAGTCGAGTATCTGTTGGCAGCCTTCTTGTCGTTCGGTTTCGGTCGGCGAAGGAGGAGACGTGTTCGACATGCTTCACGCAGTTCAGTCAATACGTTGTGCGGAGAGTTTCTTGAGTCGCGTGAATGTCTCACGGCAAGCGGTATTCAGGCTACTTCGATTATTCCGCCCTATCAAACAAACGCAGATCCGCTAATTGCCGTCGTCGACATGAACGCGGACGGCATTCGCGACATCGTCGATTTCCGAAACGGCATCTATGTTGCCCAGGGACTTGGGGAAGGACGTTATCAACTACCGAAATATCGCGGGGACGTACCGGCATTGGTTTCTCGAGTTATCGGCGTAGGAGACCTCGACGGTGATGGCGACGAGGATGTAATGCTGTCTAGCATTGTGTCGGTCTCTTGGATTGAAAACGATCCGACAAGCGATGAACTGCGGGTTCATGACTTCTTTCAAGATCGGCGAGTCCATGATGTCGTGCTTGCTGATCTGAACGACGATGGGCGTCTTGACGTTTCGCTAATTCATGAAGATTCGGTCCGCCAAGAGTTGCTTTCTACCTTCATAGCTGCGGATGGGAACAACTTCGAACAGTTGCCCGCGGTTTCGCTTCAAGATCGTTTCGATGGTTCTATTGGTAGTGACATTTACATCTCTGATTTCAACAGCGATGGGTTCTTAGACGTGGTTGCCAGCCATGCCGCGAGACCATGGCGTATCAGTTGGGTTCCGGGAATCGGTCCTGGCCGTTTGGCTGACGATGCACTGGCTATCGTCGCATCCGACTCTCCTGTTCTTGGGCTCTCGTCCGCTTTGCAAGCGAGGGTGTTGCCGTTCACGGTTCTCGAAAACTCCGTATTCATCGAAAACGGCGGTAATGTTGATCTGTTCGCCTTTGAAGCGGGTGAGATCACTCATCAACGTATCCCCGACGTTTGGTTGTCCGGCGAAATGGCGTTTCTTGATGTGGACGACGATGGCAATCGTGATCTCATCGCATTAACAAGAATTGAGAATGGTTCGACCACGAATTCGCTTGAGTGGTTCCCTAGCGACGGCGAGGAGTTCGGAGAAGCCATCCCGATCAACCGCTTCGCTGAAACGTTTGACGTTGCAGAAGCGGACAGTGGAAGACTTGAGATCATCGTTGGATCGTTAGACCGAGTCAGCGTTTACACTCAAATGGATAACGGACTCTTTGCAGAGTCTTCGCAGCCATTTCGATTCGGTCTCAGTAGCGACCCGATGTTTGCAGATGTCGATGGTGACGGGATGCAAGATATGGTGACGGCTTGGAATTCCGGATTCGTGTATGCCGTGCACCGTGGCGACGGTCACGGAAACTATGAGTCCCCTGTGCCGATTGCCTACCGGGCATTCTTGCTCGATCGACAGCTACCATCGCTTTCCGACTTGGATGGTGATGGCGACCTTGATCTGGTGGGCGTTGACGGGTACTGGTACGAAAATGCATGGCCCTATTTTCTGCCACGCGAAGTGTCTGGTTTACGCTGGACGGTTTCGGGCGATTTCAACGCCGACGGGATGACCGATTTGGTGTCCGATGTCGGCGTGCAATTGAATCTTGGCGGTGGCGAGTTTGCTGAGCCCATCCCACACGATATTCCTGTCCGTGAAAGTCGGACGCGCGCGGTTGCAGAAGATATCGATGGTGATGGAGACGTCGATTTGGTCTTTCAGCGATATTGGTATGAGAATGATGGGTTGGAGTTCGTCCAACATGAGGTTCCACAGGGGATCGATCATGTTGTCGATTTCGATGGCGACGGACGCTATGAACTTCTTTCTGAGAACGAAATGGGGACTCTCGTTTACGACGTATTTCGAGATCGCTCGTTTCAGTTGCCAGTAGCTGGGAAGCCTGTCGATCTGGATTCCGATGGCGACATTGACTTCTTAAGTGACCGCGTGTGCTTGAACGACGGTGATGTTTACACGTGCGAGCAAATTATCAATGGAAGTTTCACGGAAGTTGACGTGATCGACTTCGACAGCGATGGAGCGATGGACGTCATCGTTTCGAATCTTGGTGGAGGCGGCGGCAGTGTGTCCGTGATTTACGATGTTGTTCGCCAGCTAGAGTCGCGGCGAAACGGAGATCTTGACGGCTCCGGCGCCATTGATTTTGCCGACTTTCTCATCCTGTCTTCACAATTCGGGCAAAAGGAGGTGGATACAGTGCTGATTGCAGATCTCGATCGAGACGGTGCGGTTGGATTCGCGGACTTTTTGATTCTGTCGGATCGCTTCGGTTTGGAAATCGGCGACTAATTGGCTTTCCTGGCGCACAAAAAAACCCCGCCGAAAATCGACGGGGCAATTTGAGAGTTGCTCTTTCGAGCACTAGTTCTTATTTATTTGCGTCGGCGTCGAGCGATTGCGAATGCCGCGCAACCCGCGAGCAATGCGAAGGCGTGGCTGCTTGGCTCAGGGACAAAGTTGACATCTTGTCCCTTCCAGGTGACGTTGACGTCCGAAAGGTTGATTTCGCCAGAAGCTGGAGCGTCGATCGTTAGCAGAGCCCAACCGAGCTCGCTACCGTCGTTAGGACCAGTCTGAAGTGAAGTTGGATCGTCAAGAGCACCGTTAAGCGTCGGTAGACTTGCTTGACCAAGGATGATGCCATCGCCACGAAGGCTCAGGCCGATCGTATCATTTGCATCTGGACCTGCAAGTGGAAGTCCACTTGGACCGCTCTGCCACTCGTCAAAACCAACAGAGAGACCTGTTGTTGAGCCTTCTTCGGGAAGGTTGCTTTCACCTGCGATACCTGCATAGCCGTCGCCAGTGGCCTCAAGCAATGGATCTTCTGCACGAACGAAGTTGAAGCTGAAACCGTCAGCAGGTGCATCCGTACCGCCACCAACACGAAGATACGCACTGATGCTGACGCGGCCGTCAGCGACGCTCGCCTCCAAGTTGTCGATGTGGTGAGCAGCATTGGCACCACCAGTACGACCACCAAATACGAATTGTCCACCACCACCGACGTCAGGAAGAATTACCGTGCCGCGCTGTCCGTTGGCCGCGTCAGTTACCGCCAAGTAACCACCTTCGAATCCGCCGGTGTCTCGAAGTTCTCCGTCACCAATGAGCGTGACTCCCTCAATGGCAGTGTCAAAGTCAAAGCAAATGTCAGCTGTGGAAGAATCGCAGAACGTTTGGCCGAATGCAGGGGCGCAAACGAAAGCCGACAAAAAGGCGAGAAGAATGGCTGCTTTTTTCATGGGGGCCCTCAGGATTAATTTGGGCCGAGTACCATTGAAGAACGCAAGAGATGTGCCGGAGCTACTGGTTTGAGAGAGGCAAAATAACTTGCGTCTGTTCAGTAGCGGACTCGGCTGAAGTGTGGATTTGAAAGTAAGACTGCCAACAACTTACCGACCCAGAACCCTGATACAACTAGCAAAATCTACTTTTTTTGTGATTTGTGTCAGCGTAAAGCGATGTAGATGAATCGTTTAGGTTGGTTAACGATTCTTGATTCTTATGGAACGTTTATCGCTTGAAGTTGACTAGTCTATGGCGTGTGTAGCCGTTTCCATCAGTGTTGATCAACCTTGGATATGCGGAGCCGGCAAACCCAATTGTCGCACAACTTCGTAGCCGCATATCGCAACAGCAGTGGCTAGATTCAAGCTGCGCGCTTCGGCCCGCATCGGGATTTGCAACAGCTGAGATTGATACGTTCCCAACACGTCGTCTGACAAACCTTTCGTTTCCTTGCCGAAGATCAGCAGGTCGTCGTGTTGATAGGTGACGTCGGTGTACACCTGTGTGGCTTTCTTCGAAAAGAACCACTTTCGCCGGTCGGCAAACATCTCGAACATCGTTTCGACGTTCTCGATAATTTCAAAGTCCAGGTGTTGCCAGTAATCAAGGCCCGCTCGGCGAAGATACTTGTCCGACAGCTCGTACCCCAATGGCTTCACGAGCCACAGCTTGTATCCCAACCCAACGCAGGTGCGGCCAATGTTGCCAGTGTTCTGCGGGATCTCGGGTTCGACAAGGACGACGTCGGGCATAGGAAAGTCTTGTGGTGCGGATAGGAGGGCTCTCTGGAGAGCTTCCCTATCATAGCCAAATGGTGTCCGCTTGATCTAGAAGTCGCCGTCGAGACCGAATCCAAAGTTGGAGATGAAAAGCAAATCTACTCCGTCGAAATCACCATCGCCCCAGTTTGAGGTTTTCTCAGCAGAAATACTGATTCGGTTAAAAAGTCTTCGAATTCGATATCCCAATTCTATGCACCATTCGCGTTGCTATCGACTAATCGAAATTCTGCCTGACTTACTATTTCCTTTTACCTCTAACTTTCAACGATTTGACAGTGTGATGCTCGCCGTAGGAGATCCACAAATTGGTAACTGTTTTGGATTCCAACAACGGTTCCCAATTAACCGATTCCGGCTCCATGTGGCGGTCGTAAACAAAAATATCGGCGACATCTATGTTTGATAGCACCATGACTGCCGTGTCATTCACATTGCATCCGCAAAAGTCGATAGATCGCAGCGTGCCGTTGGACGCAAGTTCATTCACTTTTGCAACAAAGCGTGAATCGATGGTGCAGGATGCAACCCGAAGCCGTTCAAGTTGATCGAATCTTGAAAAATCAATGTCGCTCGAATCTTCGTAAGAGATTGAGCAACACTTGACCGGCAGATCTTTGAGTGCTTCGATCTCCTCCGAGGGAAACGGAACGACGAAGTCAGCGTAGCTGTGTTCCGGCAGCCAAAGATCGCGAAGGTTGCTCATCTTCTTTGCGGAGCGAAGCAACTCGATCGTGGGTTTCGAGTTGACGATCAATCGATTGAGTTTCGTCTGTCGACAAAACGAATCGAAACCTTTGGCATCGATCTTGTCGTATTGAAGTCTCAATTGATTCAACTCTGGGTGATTTGACAGTTCTTCCCAAACGTCTTTGTCAATCGTTGGGGCGGTAACCGTGACATCGGGAAGTTCAAGGTGGGACATCGCCTGCAAGATTCGCAACTGGTTCGGACACGCGACCACTTCGAGGTTTCCCCACAGGAAGAATGCTTCGATAGAGAATGCGTCATCACGTTGCGTTGGTTCTTGTGTCCAACGCAGCGTGGGTATCGTGCCACCACCACTGCTGGATTCTCCTGGTGATATTCCAGCCGTCTGGGTGATGTTTTCGATTGACTTTGCAACCCGACTGAATTGCAAGCAACGGCTTAGTGTTACTTCATCGCTGCTACGACTCATGGCGTAAACGAACGCAGGAATGCTTGTGGTGAACTGCACCGCAATCGTTCCGGCTAACACTGCGGCTGCCACAACCCAGCCGACACGCCGAACATCAACGCCACTTCGATTCGTCTCCCAAAGTTCGTCACGCCGCAAGTGCCCAAGCACATATCCCCAACGCTTCGCAAAGAAATTGCCGGCCAGCAAGATCGAGAAGAAAGTGGTGAGGCCGGCGAGCGAAATTGCCGGTGTACCGGTGCCTTTGCTTGACTCGAAAATGAAGAAGCCAATGATCGCTGCTGTGATCGTTAGTTGAATCGCCAGGAAGTGTCGGCGAAGGAATAGAGCCGAGAACGAGATAAGCACCGGCAACAACAAGAAAATAACAGTCAGCAAAAGTTCGCCGATACCCAGTACAAGGTACGCGGCCCAAGCAGATTCATAATCTTTGACGAAAAGCATCCGATAAATGGCAATGCCAAACGCCACCAGGGACGTGAGCAAACCAATGTGCTTGATTGTGATTTCCTGGCGTTGCGGACGGTCGTTTGGCTGAGCATGAAGAAAGATTCGCCAGCGGCTTATGCTTTGGATTCCGACTCCCACGAACAAGGCCACACTCACCAACAGTAAACGCTGGAAGAAGATGAGGGCTAACAGATACGAGAACGTAGTTTCCCCCACGGGAATGAACTTGTTCGCAACGATTGCCGAAACGAGTGATGCTGGAGCAGCCACGAACATGCCGATCGAGAATCGGTATCTCATCCGTTGATCGCTTAGAATCACCCAGAGATCGATCAGGCATTGGATCGCGAGATAGGCGAGCGCAATAGCTTCAACCATCGAAGTGCTGCTTGGGTGGAACGCGAGCTCCGCAACCGTCGAGAATGTCCAAATTGCGCAAACTGCAATCGTGGTTAACAATACCCACCCGTCAATGCGACCAGGAACCAGCTGGTCAACGATTTGTCTAGCTTTCTGATACATCCGCCGCCTCGCGCTGATGGGTGACTGCTGATTATAATTCGTATTCGAACGCGGATGATTGTCCAATTAGGTCTAAGTTCTGTGCTCTCGTGGTCTGTCGTCTCGTCGTGGCTGTGTCGTAGAATAGTGAAGTACTTGGGGCAAGCATTGAAACTGATGTCAAAGCTGAATGAGCAAACGAAAAAAGAATAAGCGAAAGCGAGCGAAACAGGGGACTAAGCCGCCATCATCAAATCGCGAAAGCACGACCTCTGACGTTTCTGCTGCCGCGCCGGTAAAGAAAAACCAACGCGGGTTGCTTTGGCTTGCGCTCGCGCTGTTAGTGGTTGTGGCTGTTGTTAACTCGCGGCGTTTCCTTCGACCGGAAATGGCGGATCCCCTGCCCTTGCCTTCCGATGCGATCGTGTCACGTCCGCTCGCCACTCCGAGTCAACCAGCAGGTGCAACCCGTTTTACTTCGCTCACACCTCAGCAAACGGGTGTCGACTTCGTGCACCGGGTCGTCCAAGACCACCCCATGTCGTACTTGTACTTCTCCAGTCCTGCAGGGGGCGGAACCGCAATCGGCGATGTAACGGGAGACGGTCGGCCCGATATCTTCATCGCGAGCGGCGCTGATTCGAACCGGCTGTACGTCCAAGAAGAATCAATGAAGTTCAGAGATGCCAGTTCGTCAGCGGGCGTCGCCAAGGAAAACCCGTGGTCGTGTGGAGCGACGATGGTTGATATCAACGCGGACGGTCGATTGGATATCTACGTTGCAAACTACGATTCCCCGAACCAACTGTTCATCAATCGAGGTGACGGTACCTTCGAGGATAGGGCCGTCGACTACGGCTTGAATTTCACCGACGCGTGCTTGGAGGCCGCGTTTGCGGACTACGATCGAGACGGCGACCTCGATGTGTACGTCTTAATGTATCGCTATGAGAATCCGGCCGGTATGCCAGAGTCGGCACCGATCGTGATGAAGGATGGTAAGAAAGCGATTCATCCGGACTTCGAGAAATACTATGAAGTCACGGACGATAGTATTGGCTTTGGTACCTACGGCCGTTGGGACTACTTGTTGCGTAACAACGGTAACGGAACGTTTTCGAACGTCACGATCGAGGCTGGCCTGTTTGGGCTTGGCCACGGGCAGTCTGTGAGCTGGTGGGACTTCAATCAAGACGGTTTCGCTGATATCCATGTTGGCAATGACTTCAACGATCCCGATCGCATCTATCGCAACAATCGCGACGGGACATTCACGGATGTTGTGCGCGAAACAATGCCACACGTCACGTGGTTCAGCATGGGAGCGGATATTGGAGATGTGAACGGCGACGGCTTGCCCGATTTGCTTTCGGCCGACATGTCGTCGACAACTCACTTCAAGCAAAAGACGACGATGGGCTCGATGGGTAACAACGCCGAGTTCTTGGCCACGGCCGAGCCACGGCAATACATGCGAAACGCGTTGCTCTTGAATTCAGGTGTTGGTCGATTCAAAGAAGCTGCCTTTCTCACTGGACTAGATAGCACCGACTGGACGTGGGCGGTGAAGTTGGCAGACTTCGACTGTGATGGCTGGCTGGACGCGTTCTTTACCAACGGAAGCGTGAGGTCGTTTACTGATTCCGACATGGTGCTGAGTCTTAGCGAACGCCGCGGCAAGACCGAGTGGGATATCTACAAACACACCGAGCCGTTGCGTGAACAGAATCTCGCGTTTCGTAGTGAAGGCGATTTAAAGTTCGCGGACGAAAGCGAAGCGTGGGGACTCGGTCATGTCGGCGTCAGCATGTCCGCTGCGCATGGCGACCTGGATGGCGATGGCGATCTTGATTTGGTTGTTGCAAATATGGACGAGCCTATCTCGATCTATCGCAATGACTCGCAAGAAAATAATCGCGTAACGGTGCGATTGCATGGGCTGAATCAGAATCGTTACGGCCTCGGCGCGAAAGTGACGGTTACGGCTCGAGAAGACCGTAGCCAAGTGACCGAATTACATCCCACGCGTGGATTCCTGGCTTCGAATCAACCGATCCTGCATTTCGGTTGCGGCGACGCGAGCAAGGTGGATCTCAAGATCGATTGGCCGGATGGTACGACGCAAGAGTTTCAGGCTTTGGCAACCAATTCTCATCACGAGATTACACAGCAACCCGGATTGCCGCTGACCAGGCGAGCCGTCTCGCCGCCAGCAATGTACGAAACCCTGCCCGCGCCACCAGCGTTCGCGCACGCGGAAAACGAGTTCGATGACTATCAATTGCAGCCGCTGTTACCGCACCGCATGTCGCGGTTAGGGCCAGGCTTAGCGTCGGCAGATGTCAATGGTGACGGTGCGATGGATTTGTTCTTGGGTGGAGCCAAGGGCAGCGCCGGTCGAATAGCACTTCGAACTGCCACGGGGTTTGAAATGATGCAACAACCAGCGTTGGCCGAAGATCGCGAATTTGAAGACATGGGTGCAAATTGGTTAGATGTTGATCAGGACGGCGACGTTGATCTTTTTGTGGCGTCGGGCGGAAATGAAAACGTGTTGGGCTCCGAATTGTATGTGCCTCGGCTCTATCTGAACGACGGCAAAGGGAATCTGGAACGCGCGAAAGATTCCGTGCCAGCGATCAGTCAGAGTGCTGGCCCTGTTGCAGCAGCAGACTTCGATCAAGACGGCGATGTCGACGTGTTTGTGGGTGGCAGGCAAGTACCCGGGAAGTATCCTTCACCGGCGTCGAGCTATTTGTTGGTGAACGACGGTGGGAAGTTCCTGGACCAAACCGAGTCGGCGTTTGGAAACGCTGTCTCCAATCTCGGAATGGTGACGGGTGCGCTCTGGTCCGACGTCGACAACGATGACGATCTGGATCTACTGCTCAGTATGGAATGGGATAGCATTCGTTTGTTTCGAAACGATGATGGGCGTTTCGTGGACGACTCTGCAAAAGCCGGCTTGTCGTCGTTTCGCGGTTGGTGGACGGGCATCAGCAGCGTTGATGTGGACCTCGATGGCGACATGGACTACATCGCCACGAACATGGGCCGAAATTCGAAGTACCACGCGACGGACGAAAAACCTTTTCGGATTTACTACGGTGACTTCGAGGGAAATGGTGAACGGAAACTAGTCGAAGCGGAGTACGAAGACGAAACGTTGTTCCCCGTCCGCGGCAAGAGTTGCTCGACGCACGCAATGCCGTCGCTTGCTCAAAAGTTCGGAAGCTACAAAGCATTTGCCGCTGCGTCGCTGCAGGAAATCTACACGCCGAAATGTTTAGACGAATCCTATCAATGCTCTGCGAACTATTTGTCGACAGCCATTCTGATCAATGATGGTTCAGGTAGTTTTGGTGTTCGCTCGCTGCCTGCCGAAGCTCAGCTTTCACCCGGTTTTGGCGTTTTGTGCAAAGACTTCGACGGCGACGCTATTCCGGATGTCTTCATCGCGCAGAATTTTTTCTCCCCTCAGCCCGAAACTGGCAACATGGACGGCGGGCTGGGTTGCCTGCTTCGCGGACGTGGAGATGGTCGATTCACCGCAGTGCCTGCCAAAGAAAGTGGCGTCGTTCTGCCCCAAGATGCTAGTTCCGTGTTAATGCTCGATCTTGATGGCAAGTCAGGACTCGATTTGCTGGTGAGTACCAATAACGGTTCAGCGCAGTTGTTGCTGTCTCGAGCAGACAAAGCCAGCGTCATCTGTAAGATTGATGGAGTAAAAAGTCTGTCCGAAATTGCGGGTGGCCGAATTCAGTTTGAAGTCGACGGAACAACACAGACGCATGAGTTCGCATCGGGCTGTGGTTATCTCACTCAACAAGCTCCCTTGGTAGTGTTTTCGAATCCAACAGGCAAAGACGCCGCGGTGAAGTTGACGCTTAACGGCAAAACCATGACGAAAAACGTGACGGGCAAAGAAAAAGAATGTGTGCTCGAAATGTCGACGATTCGACAATAGATCTTTGTCGACTCTTAGTTGAGATAAATCAGCGGATTTGAAAAACTATGTTTTTCGGCGGGTTTCTTCAATTTGCAGGATAACGCCATTCGTCGTTTCTCAGAATGAAAATACAGTCGGTCATTCACCCTTCCGGGGGATCGGGCAAAACGCGGAAATGTCTGAGGCATTGAGCTATTGCTCGACTTTTTCCATGCGACTAGGCTGTTGGTTGAATCCTACCGCTGCACTCCTGCATTGAATGGCAACCCAGATCTTCGAAGTCTCATCTACCATGGCTGGCACCGCGTTTCCTAAGCATTCTTCTAATGACATCACCGCAAGGGATGCTGCGACCGAACCGATGCAAGTTACTGTTGTGGTGCCTTGCTACAACGAAGAAGAAGCCTGCAGTAACTTTCGCGATGTGCTTAGTAACTTACGAGCTGAGTTTGCAGAGCAATATCAGTTCTTCTTTGTGATCGTGGATGACGGCAGCACGGACCAGACCTACGAGATTCTCCGCGATGCTTTCGCAGAGGAGCAATCTTGTGTAGTGATTCGGCATCGCTGGAACCAAGGCGTTGGTGCCGCGATCATGACCGGAATCCAGCACGCGCGAACGGAAGTGGTTTGCTCGATGGACTTCGACTGCAGTTACGAGCCTTCGCAATTCTCTCGCATGATTCCGTTGCTGACGAACGATGTTGATGTCGTCACGGCGTCTCCCTACCACCCGGACGGTCTTGTTCGAAACGTGCCTCATTGGCGACTTGCACTCAGTAAGGCCGCGTCGGTGATGTATAGCTATCTGCTGACGAACAAGTTGTTCACCTACACGAGTTGCTTCCGCGTATATCGTCGTAGCAGTGTTGCCGAGATTGAGTTGAACAACGATGGCTTCGTCGGTGTTGTTGAGTTGCTCTGGCAAGTTGATCGTCGCGGTGGCCGCATTGTTGAATGTCCCGCAGAATTGGGCGTTCGAGAATATGGCCAGTCGAAGATGCGAACTCTGGAAGTCATGTTTGGCCATTTAAAGCTGATGTTCAGCGGAATCTTCCGTCGCAATCGCTGACGTTCCTCGCGGCCAGCTAGCCGTTTATTTGGTTGAAGGTTTTTGCCGCTATACTGCGCCATCTTGTTTGCTTGAACTTCTTACTCTTCGGGCGTTCTATGGCTAAGTCCTCATTTCCCGGATTTCATCCGCGTTGCATTCAGTTTCTGGATGAACTTGCATCCAATAACAATCGCGATTGGTTTCAAAAAAATAAGACTAGGTATGAGTCGGATGTGCTTGAGCCGGCATTAGCTTTCGTGGAGGCGATGCAAGAGCCACTGAAAAAAGTCTCGCCACATTTTCTAGCGGTGCCCAAGCGCGTTGGCGGCTCGTTGATGCGAATCTATCGCGATACGAGGTTCGCAAAAGATAAAACGCCCTACAAGACGAACGTGGGTATTCACTTTCGCCACGAGAAAGGAAAAGACGTGCACGCGCCAGGATTCTACGTGCACCTGTCTGCCGAAGAATGTTTCGTCGGTTGCGGGATTTGGCATCCGGATTCGTCGGCACTTCAAAAGATTCGCAAGACGATCGACAAGGATCCAGCAACTTGGAAACGTGTGTCACGCGGCAAAGCGTTCACGAACCACTTTCAGTTGGCAGGTGACTCGTTGAAACGACCACCCAGAGGATACAAGGCCGAGCATCCAATGATCGATGACTTGAAACGCAAGGATTTCATTGCATTATGTGACTTGGACTATGACGAGCTATTCGATAAGTCGGTCGTCAAAAACATCACGGCCAAGATGAAGAAGGCTGCTCCGCTTGTGAGGTTCTTGTGCGGTGCAATTCGAGTGAAGTACTGAAGTACAGTGGTTCTGCTGATTTTCTAGTCCTGTCGTCGAACTTTGGAGCGGAGGCTCAGTATTGGGGCGCGTGGCTCTTGCGAACGATTCGTGCTCGACGACGAAGCGAAACTGCTATACCTCCGTAGCGGCGACAATCCGTCGAATGACGTTCGCTTAAGCGTTTCTCCAGCGAGTAGCGTTGTATTTTTTGTACTCTCGCAACAAAAATAGTTCACGACGGCATCGATTGCGTGTACAACCCGAACTATCGGTTCAGCAAGTTTTGGGATCCAATATCGGTTTTTCCCAATTACCGAATTTCCCCAGCGAATTATCTGTAAGTTGGGGCGCAACTACGAGAGGATTACTGAACATACAAACAAAGACTGCAATGCAGTCGTGACTTTCCTATGAAAGGACGGGTCACAGATTGATGCTTGAATTTATTCAGCTTTGCTTCGCACCGATAAACTTGCTTTTCACGCTCATGCTGATTTGCGTGATGGGATATTGGGCAATGTTCTTCGTCGGTATGGTCGGTCTCGATGTCTTCGATGACCTGGACCTCGATCTAGATGGCGATATCGAGGTAAATCTGGACGTCGACCTCGATGTTGACGCTGATCTAGACGTAGATGTTGATGCGGATATTGACACGGATCTCGACGCTGGAGCCGATGGCGAAGCTGAAACGAGCGGCCGCTCTGGTTGGTTTGTTTCTTTGTTGAAGTTCATGGATGTGGGCGACGTTCCGTTGATGGTTTTGCTGACCGCTTTGGTTGGCTCAATCTGGGCGGTGTCGATTCTCAGCAGCTACTACTTCAACAAAGATCATCTGTGGCTGACCGCCGTGATGTTGTTTGTGCCCGACTTCATTGTCAGTCTCTTCATCACGAAAGTCATGACGTTTCCGGCTGGCTACATCTTCAAAAAAACAAATAGCGGCATTGAAAAACATACAAAAATTGTCGGTCGGACATGCACGGTTACCACATCGAAGGTAACAGCAAGTTCTGGCCAGGCCGAAATTCGGGTTGACGATGCCGCACCTATAACGCTCAACGTTCGTTGTCGCCGCGGTTCAGATAGAAAGCCGCTGAAGAAAGGTGACGAAGCACTTATCCTCGAATTGGTCGAGGACAAAGGCACATACATTGTTGTTCCATTTGACCTGGAGGTTTCCTAGTGGTTGGTCCCGTTATTATCGTTTTGATTATCCTTGGCATACTCTGTTTGTTCGGAGCGCTGGCGATGATCATGAAGCTCTATCAGAAGGTAGAGCAAGGTACGGCTCTTGTCGTCAACGGCATGGGCGGTACCAAAGTTAGCTTCTCGGGAATGATCGTCTACCCGGTCATTCATCGCGCCGAGCGTATGGATATTTCTGTGAAGCGGATCGAGATCTACCGTCATGGTACGGAAGGCCTGATCTGTAAGGACAACATCCGAGCGGACATCAAAGTTGTGTTCTTTGTGCGTGTCAATAAGACCGTGCAAGACGTGATGCAGGTGGCCCAGTTGCTTGGCTGTGATCGAGGTTCGAAAGAGGCAGCGCTTGTTGAGTTGTTCGACGCCAAGTTCTCGGAAGCGTTGAAGACCGTTGGTAAACAGTTCGACTTCGTAGACCTGTACAACTCGCGAGAACGATTCAAGGAAGAGATCCTCAATATCATCGGCACAGACCTAAATGGTTATGTGCTTGATGACGCGGCGATCGACTACTTGGAGCAGACTCCGGTTGAGAAGCTCAACCCTGACAATATCCTCGACGCGGACGGTATCAAGAAGATCACTGATCTGACTGCCAAGCAACAAATGCTTGCGAACGATATCCGTCGCGAAAAGGAAAAGGTTATCACCAAGCAGGACGTCGAAGCGCGTGAAGCAATTCTCGAACTCGAGCGTCAGCAGAAAGAG
>CAYNJG010000025.1:0-54709 GCA_964397295.1 uncultured Pirellulaceae bacterium | reverse complement strand
AGTGGAGGCGGCGGGGATCGAACCCGCGTCCCGCAATGCGTCCATGAAGGCCTCTACGTGTGTAGTCGGCTATTTGGCGTTTCGCCTGATGAGACCCCTGTCGACCGGGTTAACTTCAGACTAGTCAAGAACATTGTTTAACTAAGAGCGTGCTTGACGTGACTCTTAGCGGTTCGGAATTGGCGACTGGCGTCCGGGCGTCTCCGACGAACCCCCTTAGCCAGAGCTTTCTAGTTAATTAAAACTAGGCAGCTAGTGCGAAGCTGTTGCTTTCGACACTTAAAATTGTGATCAGCTTTTTACGTGGCCCACTGATCAACCACGACACGCCACCTTCATTTCTCATCATCCGGTCGAATCCAATTCGCCCCCTGACTCGTTCTTGTGAAGCAATTGCCATCGCAACGATTCGCAACTCTGCTCTACCAAATCATACACCATGGTTCTCACGAAGTGACCTACAGATAGCGGCAGATCCAATACTTCGGCTCAAACTCGTGACAAAATCTGGCACTTTCGACCCAAATATGCAGACAACAACACTATCTGTGCCTCCAACAAGGGTCATCCCTATGCTTCGAACGACACTTTCGTCACTGACTTGTTCACTGTTCGTTTTCCTAGCAATCGATTTGGGTTGCTCAAAGCTTCTCGCACAACTAACCGTCGACGACAGCGGTCTGATTCCTGCCAACTTCGAAGGTGATATCTTCATGAGCCGTTATGAAGTTGGCAATTCGACGACGCCCGAGGAATTCGTGCTTCGGTCCGGCACGATGATAATCGGCGAAGAACTTTCGATTACGAACGGAAGCGTCGAGGTTGACGGCGGGAATCTTAATGCTAACAGTCTTCAACTCCCGACGAACTTCGGACTTTTCGCCTGGCCAGAAATCGTCGGCCCCGATACGTCTTGGAGTCCGTTCGAATTCGAGGAGCTACCCTTCGAATTCGCACCGGTAGAAATCACGCCACCTAGAGACTTCACTTTCATTGGAAGCCAACAGCAACAATTCCACCAGAAAGGCGGTAACGTCACACTTAGCGAAGAAGTCAACTTGCGATCTGGCAACGTGATTGTGGACGAAGGTGCCTTCTCAGCTGGCTCTATGATCATCAATGGCCTAAGCGACAGTTTTGGCTCAGCTACGTTTCGTCAAAACGGCGGCCAGTCCACATTCGACTCAATCCTGATCGACAACGGCAGCTTGGATATCAACGATGGAGTGCTTACCGCGAATTCGCTGGCCATGGGTGACCCCGCGTCACAAACAGCATTGCTCAGTAGATCGCCTGAAGTTAATCAAACCGGTGGCGATGTCCAAATCTCAGGCAATGTCGAACTTTGCATTCCCAGTTTTCCCAACGATGTCTTACAACTGTTTCCCTTCGAATCAGTAACCTATCGACTAGGAAATGGAAATCTGAGTGTTGGAGGCGATTTGATCGTTGGCAGCATGGGTGCCGCGCCTGCAGAGTTTATTCAAACGGGTGGAGAGAATCGTGTTGGCGGTACACTGCGAATTGAGGGCGTTGGTAGCAACTACGACCTGCAAAGCGGTACGCTTATTGTAGATCAATTGCATGTCGCCACGGATCTCTTCAATACGAATGGCTCCTTTGCGATGTCCGGCGGAGCTACGTTGCAAGTTAGCGAAGAGGTAGTTTTCGGTGTGGACGCTGCTTTCGCGGCGGACGCCGACTCGACGATGCACTTCTCGGGCGCCAGCTTTTCGATCCTAGGCTCCGATGAAGTCGCTTTGTCCGGATTAGATTCCCTGTCGCTCATCATTGATGGGACCGACGAAACTACTTCGCTTGAAGTTGCCGGACTCGACCTTGGAATGACTGATCAAGGATTCGTAATGAACTTCTCACTGCATTTGCTCCAGATCGGAGACGAATCGTCGGCGACAGTACAGTTGGTTGACTTGATCGATAACAACCCTCTGTCGAATTCGAATGACGCCCTCTACGTAGACACACTCAACCTTGCCGCGGGATCGACATTGGATCTAAACGGATTGGCAGTTTACTATCGCGAACTCAGTCTCGGCGAGAACGCAAGTATCATCGGTAGTGCTGTGGCGGTACCCGAACCAGGGAATCCCCTGCCACTATTCTTTGGACTGCTCGCCCTGGTACTTGGCAAGTGTCGCCAAAAACAGGTTATGAGGCGTAGAGTTCAACCTACTGGTGCTTGATGCAGTAAAGATGTTTGTCGCTGCGCAGGAATAACGAGTTACCGACTACTGCAGGCGATGCTAGGAAGATCCCATCCAGTTCATTCTTTGCAAGCGGATCGAATTCATCGCCGATTTTGAAAACGTGACAAACACCTTTTTGGCTAATTACGTAGACCGTATCACCGACCGCGATAGGTGAAGCTCGGTAGTTTCCACCCAAACGCTTTTGCCAAATTTCCTCACCAGTGATCGCATTCAAGCAAGTCGCAATCCCATTGTCTTTCATAAGCAACATTCGATTATCAATCAAAAGTGGCGACGGAACTTGGGGGACTGCTTCAGTGCGCGTCCAAACGATCTGCTCGTCTGTTAGCTTGCCTTCCGCCTTAGGTTGAATTGCATACATCGCATAGTGACCATCGCGGAGCCCGCCAATTGCGTAAACCAATTCATTTCCGAAAACAGGTCGCGCCACGAGCGAAAAACAGTTGTAAGGCGTCCACCAAACTTCTTCGCCCGTGTCGACTCGATTCGCAACAACGTGGTCTGCCGGAGTACTCACCAGAAGATCAACACCGTCAACCGTGACGACTAACGGAGTAGAAAACGCGATGAACGGCAAACCTTTGCGGCCCTCGTCTTTTTCTTCGCCAGATTTTCGACGCGCGTCTTCGAGGTGATTTCGATCGCGGCGCCAAACTATTTTGCCGGTATCTTTATGGATCGCCGCAACGAATTGCTTGTCTTCGCCATCGCAACAAACGACAAGCAGATCTCCATGCAGCACAGGAGAGTTGGCACTGCCATGCGGCGTTGCGTATTTCAGTTCTTGGTTGCGCCAAACTATTTTGCCAGCAGTGGACAAGCAAGCCGTTCCGTTTTGGCCAAAGTGCACGTATACGCGGTCGCCGTCGATAACAGGTGTCGGCGTGGCGTGGCTGTTTTGCGAATGAACGTGTTCGACTTCGACACGCCGAAAGACTTCGACGTTTTGCGATACTTTTCCGGAATTTCGGTCGATGCAAATTGCTCGCAGCGAACGACCTTCTTCGGTTGCAGTCGTTAACCAGATTTGTTCGTTACGAATGACGGGCGATGACCAACCATTGCCTGGAATGGAAGTTTTCCAGGCAACGTTTTCCGACTCGTTGAAGTTAACAGGAACATCTGCTGCGTTCGCGTGTCCTTGTCCGTCAGGTCCGCGAAATTGCGGCCATTCATCCGCGAGACTGTTCGCTTGAACGCACACAAGAAATACGATGCAAAGCAGCGAAGATAGAGTTTGCCGATTCATCGATGCTGCACTGCCAAGTAGGAGTTATTTCGTAGACACAGCAGTATTGTGCGAAGGGAAGCCGGACGCAACAACTTTCGTAGTGGATAAGGTGGCGACGTAGCTGCGCCAGCTGAACATTCATTTGTCACGATGCAGCAACAAGAATCGATGCAAACTCGATGCTATTCGTCTTCGTTGTGTTCGATTTCTTCCCAGTAACGTTCGAACGCACCGTCTTCTTTGAAGTCAGGATCGTTGTCCAAATCATGACACTGGATGCAATGCTGCTCGGCTTTCGCTAGTGGTAGAACCATTTCTTTTCGTAGCATCTCAATCTGTGTATCGGTGAGATCAACATCACCATTTTCCGCAGCAACATGCGAGCCGCCGGGACCGTGACAGTTTTCGCATCCGTTGCCATGTAGATGCTTGGACTTATCAAAGTCAACATAGCCAGAGGTGTACGGATAGAAGTCCTGCGGGTGCCATCCTGTGACGTGGCAGCTTAAGCACTCCGGGTCGAAGTGGCGTGGGATCGAACTGCGCTCACCAGGAAAAGCGATTCCGTCGGTGGCATGGTGATGGGGTGACGACTCCCAAACATCGAAGGCGTGTTCGTGACAGTCTTTGCAAGCTTCTGATCCGACAAATTCATGGCCGGACGGATGCGGTACAGCTCGCAACCCTAGCTCTTCCCAATCACGCGTGTACGCATCTTTCAAACGGTCCTGGTATACCTTCAGCGACTGCAGCATCTCTTCCGAGTCTTTGAAACGCGAATCAAGTGGCACGCGTTCGTAACGCATCGGTGTGTCCGAATCTGCGAACACGCCGAGCACGCCAACGTACATGCCCTTTTTTCCCGTTTGGATCAAATACGATCGCGTGCCTTCGATTCTCTCTGGCTTCAACGCCGGTTCATCGGCGCCGCCGGCGGTAATCACGACCCGATACCCTTGAGTTTTCTTGCTGGCCAAAACGATTTTCTTTGTCTCTTCTGTCGATGCGTGAGACAACAGAACTCGGACGGCGCAGTTTTCTTTGTCGAACACATCGCTCATCGCTTCGAGGCTCTTAACGGGATCCGAGAAAAGGAAATCGTCGTTGCGAACGCCACGATGTTCTTTCTCGCCCACGACTGCTGTTATACCGACGCGGTGTTTTTTCGTTTCGACAATTTTGTGACCATTGCTGACCGGCAGATCCAGAATCGACAAGTTGGCGCAAACCAATGGCGTATCTTCGACGACTTCGGACAAGAGTTCACCGGTATCCAAACGCAAATCGTCAGGACCGAGTCCAACTGCGTCGTACTCCATCGACTTCAATGCCGACATCGTTGTTTGAAACTTGATCGCTGACTGGGGCCCGAAGCGACGAACTTGATTGCCAACGTCGATGGGGACAACATCCCAACCTCGTTCCTTAAGCTGGCGAAAAAGCGTTTGTCGCCGCGCAATGCCGCCCTTTTGCGAAGAGAGACCCGTGCATCCACACGGTTCAATGTATCCGTGTTGTCGTCCCGTAATGAAGAATACAAAGTCGGGTTTGGGCCAGCCTTCGCAGATCGGTCGATCTTTGTTTGCGGACGTTACGGTTGAGACCGGTTCGGAACCAACAGCGTCAACCGTGGCGTATCGAATGAATCCGACAGCCAATACCAAAAACAAAAAGGCGACGATCCCTGAACGAACGTACCGATGCATAGTTCATCTTCCAACTGCAAACTACGGGAGAGCAATTTTTACCGAGACGTTTTAGACAATGTTTCGCTCTGCGTCACTGTGAACCGTCAAAAAACGAGGTCCACAACGATTCGAAATGGCGTAACAGCAAGCCTGCAGCATATGTCGCTCGAGGACAGTCCGCTAGCACGGCGTAATAGAGAGACAGTCTCTTACTTCGCCTACTTCACCAGAAACTTCACCTGCAAGTCGAACTGGTCGATCTCCGGGTGATTGGTATTAATCGTCAGCACACCGTGAGGACCCTGCGCGTTCCCCATTCGATGCAAGCCTTGGGACCCTTTTTCAACGATAACGGTCATCGGAATTTGACGGTAAGAAACTTCCTTTCCGTCTCGGACGCGACTGACGTCCTTTGGTTCGCCGAACTCAGCAGTCAGGATGCCTTCGGGGTCTGCTTTCGCCACAGAGAACTTAACGTCCTTCTGATGGTCTCCCTTGATGATCAGCATTAGATTTCCTCGACCACCCACCTCGCCATCAAGGTGGCCAAGAATTAGCAGATTGCTCTTGGTTCGAAAGTTCCTACCGACAACCGCAATATCGCTAGTGATATGCATGTCGACAGAAATCGCTAGGGGCGGAATATCCTTCTTGTTCGTCCGCAGTCGAATGCCTTGGGTGACTTGTCCGATTGGCAAACCGGGTTTGATAGTAATGTCACAACGAACGGCCGACGTGGCTCGCGGGTTTTCCCACTCTTCCTTGGGAATCGATTTATAGCTGACGTCGAAGAACTCAGATAGTTCTGGCTTTGAGAACTCATGATTCACGATCAGTAAGTCGTCGTCGCGAAAGCCATAGACAATCGTTGAGTAAGATTTCGTTTCACTTCGAGACACTCGGCTGAATTGCATCGAAGGTAAATCAGGCATCGCAAGCTGTACGATTTTCCCGAACACGGAAAAGACGATTTCTCGCGTGCTTCGGTCATTGGTTTCAATCGTTGCGCTTTGACGAAATTCGCGATCGTAGCTCAGAGCTTCCCAAGTCATCGTTACATCCACTTCTTCGCCGGATGCGATCGAATCTTTTTCCAACGATCCGACGGTGCACTTGCATGTCGTATCGAGAACTTTCAGCGTAAGTGGCCCCGGACCGATATTCTTCACTTTGAAGGAATGACTTCGTTTTTCATTTCTCGCCATGATCCCAAAGTCGTATTCGATATCGCCAGGAAGAAAGACGCGGGGAGCGGCGTCTTTGATGACCGCCACTGGCTGCTTTTCTTTTACTGAAGATGTCGCACTTGAATTAGCGTCACTAGCGGCGTGGGAATGGCCTGCATGCGAATGCCCTGCGTGGCTATCAACATCTTCATCCGCATTTTCGGCATCCGCAACAAACGTGTTGCCTTGACCCGGCAGACGCATCTCGGGCTTCTCAAATTTGACAATCGCCGTAACGGCGCCAACGGCCGTACCGGCAAGTAACGCCAGCACGGGAATTAGCCAAAGAGAGTTACGCTTGGAGGGAGTACTTGCATTCATTTCAAACACCGGATGGATTGCCGTAGCCAGCGGCAAGATGAGTCTTTGGCCCGCCACTTCCATCATAACGTCTAGAATTGCGACATTGAAAGCAAGGACCCCAATTTCCGGATTCGCATTCTGGCAGACGACAAAGCAAGTAAGCAGGCGAAAAACAGCCGGCGATTAGTAAGCTTTCGCAAACACCGCACGTTTTGTCGTCGGTTTTCCGGTGAAGATGCATTTTCCGTCAATAGGCTCTTGATCTTCGGGAATACAACGCGTCGTGACCTTCATTTCTTTCAGCATTTCAACCACGGCAGGATCTTCACACCACGGACTAACAGCAAAACCTCCGCTGATCGTCTTCTCGCCCTTCGAAGCAAAGAACTCACGGAACTCATCAATCGAATCAATCTCGTGCGTGTTTTCTTCGCGGAACGCTAGCGCCCGTTGGAACATTCCGTTCTGAATCTCGTCCAATATCGAAGTGGCATTGGCAACCAACTCCGCGCGAGGCATGTCCGTTCCTTTTGGTGATTGATCACGCCGGCCAAGGCACACACTGTCGCTTGCAACATCACGAGGCCCGACCTCGATGCGCAATGGCACGCCTCGTTTTATTTGTTCCCATTTTTTGCCGCGTGTATCGCGGTCGTCGATGATGATTTCAAGCCCACGTCCGGCGTAGCTCTGCTCGCCTAGTTCTTGCTTGAGCTTGTTGCAGTACTCGAGCACCTGGGCTCGCTCTTCGTCCTTACGATAGATGGGCATGATCACAGCGTGGGCGGGAGCCAGCTTCGGAGGCAGAACCAAACCATCGTCGTCCGAATGCGTCATGATTAGCGCACCGATCAAACGTGTGGACACGCCCCATGATGTCGTCCAGCAAAAGACTTCTTTTCCGTTTTGATCTTGGAACTTGATCTCTTGCGCTTTCGCGAAGTTCTGACCGAGGAAGTGTGAAGTTCCGGCTTGCAACGCTTTGCGATCTTGCATCATTGCTTCGATGCTGAGCGTCATCACGGCCCCAGGAAATCGCTCGTCGGCAGATTTCTCGCCTTTGATGACGGGCACGGCCATGTAGTTTTCGGCAAAGTCCGCGTAGACGTCCAGCATCTGCTGCGTCTCTTCGCGCGCTTCCTCTTCGGTGGCGTGCGCAGTGTGGCCTTCTTGCCAAAGAAACTCGGCGGTCCGTAAAAACAATCGAGTCCGCATTTCCCACCGCATCACGTTCGCCCACTGATTGATCATCACGGGCAGATCACGATACGACTGAATCCACTTCGCGTAGGAAGCACCGATAATCGTTTCGCTTGTGGGACGTATGATGTAGGGCTCGTCGAGCTTTCCTGCAGGAACAAGTCCTCCGTCAGGTCCCGGCTCGAGCCGATGATGCGTAACCACCGCGCATTCTTTCGCAAAACCTTCAACGTGCTCAGCTTCCTTCTCGAGAAAGCTCATCGGAATCAGCAGCGGAAAATAGGCGTTCTGATGGCCCGTAGCTTTGAACATACCGTCCATGACCCGCTGCATGTTTTCCCACAACGCATAGCCCCACGGCTTGATCACCATGCAGCCACGAACGTGAACAGCGTTTTCCGCCAAGTCCGCCGCCTTAATTACTTCTTGATACCATTCGGCATAGTCTTCTTCACGAGTGGGAGAAATGGCGGTTTTGGGTTTGGACATAGTTTTGTCGTCTACAATCGGAAAGTGAGATGCAGCGGCATTCTAGGAGTTCTGCTCCCAATACAACAAGAGATGACACAAATGCCTCTGGGTTCGTTCTTGCTCACGGTTCCACTGCATGACGCGGACTCGTAGAATCGAACACTAGAACGAGAACCAAAGGGAACAAGGACAAAGCACGCATGGCATCGCGGAGATTCATCAATCAGCTGGGCGAGCAAGAAGCCATTAACGACATTTTCCTCTTGGTCGAAAAGCAGCTCAGACCCAACAAAAACGGAAATCTCTACTTACTGATGCGGCTCGCCGATCGGACCGGCAACGTAAACGCGATGATGTGGAATGCCAGCGACCGATCGGGCCAAGAAATCAATGCTGGCGATTACGTTCAAGTCGAAGGATCAACGCAACACTACAACGGTAACTTGCAGATCATCGTCAGCCAAATCGAACCCGCCGAGCCCGGTAGCATCAACGAAGAAGAATTGCTGCAAATCGATCATCAAAAGAACGAAGACTGCATGCAGCGGCTTTCCAGCATGCTTCGATCGATGGAAAACGTGCACCTACAGTACCTTGCTGAGGCTTTCTTGATCGACGAACAGCTGACAAAACAGCTAAAGCTTGCGCCGGCCGGCATCAAGGCTCATCATGCGTACCAGGGTGGCCTGCTCGAACACACCGTCAGCCTGATGGAACTCGCCGAAATGACGGCCAAGCACTACGGCGACGTTCTCGATCGAGACATCATGCTGATCGGCTGTTTCTTGCACGATATAGGTAAGATACGCGAGCTAACCTTCGAGCGAAGTCTAGGCTACAGCGATGAAGGTCAACTCCTGGGGCATCTAATCATCGGAATCCAAATGCTCGAGCAGAAAATTGCAGAGGCCTCGAAATTGGCCAACGACAACTTTCCTGAGCATTTGGCTACCCACCTGAAACACATCATCTTAAGCCACCACGGCAGTCCAGAATTTGGAAGCCCCAAGGTACCTATGACCTACGAGGCGGTGGCGATAAGGAATCTAGACGAGCTTGATGCAAAAATAGCCAATTTCCAAACCATCATCGAAAGCGACGTTAACAACGAGGCTTGGACCAGCTATCAACCAGGTCTTGGACGGAAGATTTTGAAACCGAACTCAAACAAATGAGACCAAAGCGGGCCCTCGGTTAGTCACTTTCCAGGTCGTTGACGAACAAATCGGTTACACGTTTACGGTCTCAACTCCCATTACGTTCAATCAGCTCGGCATATGGGATGGACCTAACTCGGGTAACTCCGTACCAATCGGTTTCACTCCTGATGGACTTGAAGAAACAACGGTTGTCTCACTTTACGCCCTGGGAGGCGGAACGGCTCTTCGCTCCACGCTCGTACCAATCAGGACTGTTGGTGGGGCGGACGAGTTCGCGTACGCATCGATTCCAGCGATCACACTTCAGCCAGGCTCCTATGTCTTAGGTGCTACGTATACAAGCGGTGGGAACTCGTTTTACAACGGTGGCACTACCCAAAACCGAGGTGGCGGTGACGCCCTAACAACTGATCAGGGCATCACGATCACAGGTGGCCGGTTTGGTGAGACTGGTTCTGAACCAACATTTAACGTTGGCGGTATTCAAGGGTACATTGGTCCTAACGCCATGTATGTTGCTGCTGTTCCTGAGCCATCAAGCTTCTTGTTCCTAGGCTTGGCCTTTACCGGAGCATTGGCTTGGAAGCGACGCGTTGCACTTGCTGACGTTGAGTAAAGTAAAACAGCCCGACACTCGTAAATAACGCTGAAATATCGATCAAGGTCGCTGCATTTGCAGCGGCCTTTTTCTGTTGATGTAGAAAAAACCATTGCCCTCTGGCGTTATGCGCCGTACAGTTCAATAGTTCATCAGGCAAAGCAGGTGGTAAGAGCCCACCGAATCTGGCCTGTCACTGCGGCCAATCTAACTGACCGCAGTCTCTAATCCTTGCCTATTCCGCTTGAAACCTTCGTTGGGTTTCGCGGTCCGGCAATCTCTCCTATCGTTTGGCTTATGAAAGAATCAAATTTTGAGCAGCTTGTGCTGCAGTACGTTGGAAGATCCAAGTACAAACCTGTGAAGGCCCGAATCCTCGCTCGGAACCTCGAAATCCCGAAAGATCAACACGACGATTTCAAACGCTTTGTCAAAGGTATGATCAGCGACGGAAAACTGGCTTACGGCGAAAATCACAAAATCATCAAA
Organism: uncultured Pirellulaceae bacterium; assembly: GCA_964397295.1. Lineage (GTDB taxonomy): Bacteria > Planctomycetota > Planctomycetia > Pirellulales > Pirellulaceae > CAYNJG01. The sequence goes on along the minus strand of CAYNJG010000025.1, from coordinate 44,112 downwards.
GGCGACGCCACCGCCACTTCATCCGGACCAAAATCGAGCGAACTCACCGGAAAGTTTCAACGCAAGTCAGCAGGCTTCGGTTTCGTTCGCCCCAAAGATGCCAAGCCTGGTTCCCGCGACGGCGACATCTACATTCCGGCGCGTCAAACCAGAGACGCAACCACGGGTGACACCGTCCGTGTCAAAGTGCACATGTCGCGTCGCGGCAAGAACTTCAAACTCAGCGGCGAAATCGTTGAAGTGTTGGAGCGAGGCACCAATCAATTCGTAGGTACCTATTTAGAAAAGGACAGCAAGGCATATGTGAAAGTCGACGGCAACGTTTTCGAATCACCGATTCACGTTGGCGATCCCGGTGCCAAGAGTGCGCAACCGGATGACAAAGTCGTGATCGAAATGGTGAAGTTTCCATCCGGATCGCGGATCGGCGAAGCTGTAATCACCGACGTCCTTGGTGCGCGTGGGATGCCTGGTGTCGATACGCAATCGATCATCTTCGAATTCGGTTTACCTGGCGACTTTCCCGAACACGTACTCGACGATTCTAGAAACCAAGCGGACTTGTTCGACGAATCCATCACCGATGGCCGCGTTGATTTGACCGACGATACGATCATCACGATCGACCCAAAGGATGCGAGAGACTTCGATGATGCTATTTCTTTGGAGCGGCTCGAAAACGGCCACTGGCGTTTAGGAGTACACATCGCGGACGTGTCACACTTCGTTCGGCCCGGATCGGCACTCGACGACGAAGCCAAACAGCGTGCAACAAGTGTCTATCTGCCGGATCGCGTGATTCCGATGTTGCCAGAAATCATTTCGAACAACTTGGCGAGCCTACAACCCGACCGTATTCGATATACCAAAACGGCGTTCATTGAATACACCGACGATGGCGCACTCGTTGATACGGATTTCTGCACAGCTGCTATCAAGAGTAAACGTCGTTTCACCTATGAAGAAGTTGATGACTACATTGAAAAAGCCGTGCAGTGGAAGGACAAACTAACTCCCGAAGTCTTCAGTTTGTTGGATCGCATGCACAGGCTATCTCGCATCCTGCGAAAACGGCGCATGACACGAGGATCACTCGAGCTATCGTTACCTGAAGTTAAAATCGAGCTGGACAAAGACGGCAATGTCTCAGGAGCCCATCACGTCGAGAATACCGAGAGTCATCAGATGATTGAAGAGTTCATGCTCGCTGCCAATGAAGCAGTGGCTACGAAGCTCCACGACCTGAAGTTAAATTTTCTGCGACGTGTTCACGAGTCGCCCGAAGTTCGAAAACTAAAGTCTTTGACGGAATTCGTGCGGGAACTTGGTTTTGAAGCTGAGAGCTTAGAGAGCCGATTTGAAGTTAAACGCATCCTGGAATTGGTAAAAGATACGCCGGAAGAATACGCATTGAATTTCGCCGTATTGCGCAGCATGCCCAAGGCCACCTACGGCCCGCAAGTGGAAGGCCACTACGCTTTGGCGAGCGACAACTATTGCCACTTCACTTCGCCGATTCGTCGGTACCCTGACCTGACGATCCATCGTATGCTCGATTCGATCTTCCGTAATAAACGCCCCGTCGACGACTTTGATCTACTGGCGAACTTGGGTGAACACTGTAGCGAACAAGAGCAGCGAGCCGAACGAGCAGAACGTGAGCTAAAGAAGTTAAAGTTGCTCGGCTACATGGAGAAGCGAATTGGTGAAACGATGGAAGCGGTCGTCACGGGTGTCGAGGAGTTCGGAATCTTTGCCCAAGGCATCGAGATACCCGCCGAGGGCTTGATTCCACTGAATCGATTGCCCGATGATCGATACGACTATGACACTCGATCACATGCCCTGATCGGTCGACGTGGAAATACATTTCGATTGGGTGATCGCCTGATTGTTGAAATCGCCGTTGTTGATATGGACGAGCGAAAGCTCGAACTGGGCGTTGTTGATGTCGTGGAATCGCAAACGCCCAAGAAAACCAAACCTCCGAAATCGAAGTCAGGCAAATCGAACAAAGGCAAAGGCGGGAAGTCGAAAGGCAAGAAGAAACCAAAGCGTCGATAGCAGCACCTGCAGCCAATTGCAGTCGACGAAAGCGATGCATCGCGATCACTTCCTTGCTAGTAATGCAATGTTGCGTTTGCTCGCGAAACTAGCAAGATTTGATATCTGCATGCGATGCATTCTCTAGCCATAACACGCCGTTTATCCATCAAACGGTTTCTGTTTGCGTTTCCGCACCAATGCAACTAACCAGTCATTTGCGATGTCGGTTGTGTGCTGTCTACGGCGTGGCACCGATGACAGAAACACAATGCCTACATCGCCTGTACGGCTAGGACTGCAAAGAAGCATGGATAACAACATGGCCAAGACTCGCCGCCGTTTCTCGAACTTCAAATTGCTTGCCAGTGCGTTGGTTGCTGCTGCCCTTATGTCTTCGGGATGCAGTCGGTCTCTCTATCGCCAGCGGGCCGACAACGACGTTGCTCGGATGATCGCTGAAAAGTCTTGCGACCCGCGTTGGTCCTTGAGCAATTTCAACATCAACATCGATCCACGCAGTCGCTACTTCGATCCCTACAGCGCCGAAAACCCGCCGATGCCAGAAGACGACCCCGTATCGCATCGCTTCATGCATTGCGTGGACGGCAAGAGAGGTTGGGACCACTGGCATGATAACGGAAACCGACCCGAGTTAGAAAACCCCAACTGGCAATCGCACTTAAGCGAATACGCGCCGGTCAATGAAAAGGGAGAGGTCGTTCTGTCGCTTGATTCAGCATTGCGCATTGCATACGTCCACTCGCCTGATCATCAAGACGTTATAGAAACCGTTTATCTTTCGGCACTCGATGTGACGACCGAACGCTTTGCTTTTGACACGCAGTTCTTTGGTGGCGTCGGGTCTACGTTCCAGCACCTTGGCAGCCTCGCCAATGGTGGAGAAGCCAATACATTCTCGCGGGATGCCGACATTGGCTTCACCAGAAGACTAGCAACGGCCGGTACCATCATGGCAGGCTTTGCCAATGATGTTGTTTTCAATCTGGCCGGACCGGATTCCAGCTCAACGATTTCTTTACTGAACTTCAGTATCATCCAGCCGCTTCTTCGTGGAGCGGGCCGCGATATCGCCCTCGAACAGTTGACGATTGTAGAGCGAGCCTTGTTGGCCAACATGCGAGCCTATGCCCAATGGAGACAGGGTTTCTATACCAACGTTGCCGTGGGCGAAAACGGCGTGACCGAACCAAACCGTCGCGGTGGCTTCTTTGGAGGCACGGGGCTTAGCGGATTCACTGGCCAAGGTGCTGGCGGATTCGGTGGTGTAGGTTCCGCATCCGGATTTGCTGGTGGCGGATTTGGCGGCGGCGGTGGCGCAGCGGCAGCAAGTGGATTTGCTGGCGGCGGTGCCGGAAACGTCGGCGGATTCCTAGGACTACTGCAAAGCCTTCAAGAAATCCGAAACAGTCGTGCAAGCCTCAATCTTCAACTTCGCACACTTGGGCTACTGGAATCGAGTCTCGACGCAGGCATCATTGACCTGACGCAGGTCGATCAATTCCGGCAGAGTATCGAATCGGAAAAGGCAACTTTGCTGCAAGCGGAAAACGGTTTAGAGAACTCGCTTGAGGGATACAAAACAGGAACGTTAGGCTTGCCACCTGATTTGCCGATCGCCTTAGACGATTCACTGATCGAACCGTTCCAACTGATCGAGTCTTCCACAACGGAATTGCAAGACGCGATCGCCGACGCGCAAATTAGGCTCGGTGATATAGCCAACGACAACGCGGACATCACATCCTCGCTGGAATCGGCAGCCCAACTCGAGGCCGAGTTCGAAAAGGTTTTGGCGTCAGTCGAAATGAACGTCGCGGGGATAGGCCAGTCACAAGATCAGCGAGAACAAGACTTGTCTCCGCAAGAGTTGTCCGCGTTTCGTCGCGACGTCGATCAATTGTCGGAAAGCTTGCGGAATCTACAAACTCGATTCGACGAAATATCGAAGACGCGTGTTGAGATCGCAGAGCAAAGCGAAGACAACGCGACAACAACGAATAAGCTTGTCGTGTGGTTGCGAGAATTGATCGACATGGTGGGCGAGCTCTCGCTCGTGCAAGCGCGGGCCAAAGTCGAATCACTGGCGGTCGATCCAATCGATTTGGATCCGCGAACGGCCTTTGATATCGCGCTCGGCAATCGCCTGGACATCATGAACAATCGAGCTGCGTTGGTTGATACGTGGCGATTGATTCAATTCAACGCCGACGCGTTGCAATCTGATTTGACGATCTCCTTCGACGGAAACGTAAGCACCACTGGCAACGACGCACTTAACTTCCGCGGCGCAACAAGCAATCTTCAAGCCAGAGTTCGCTTCGATGCTCCACTTACACGCTTGCTAGAACGCAATAACTTCCGCCAACAATTGATCGAGTATCAACGTTCACGCCGCGGTCTGATTCAATCATACGACGGCGTGTTCTTTGGCTTGCGAGCGAGACTACGCAACCTTGAACAACTTCGTGTGAACCTAGAGATCCAACGTCGAGCGACCATCATCGCCATTCGACGCGTTGACCTCACTCGCGAAGATCTCAATGAACCGCAGGCTCCAGCCCAGCCGGGCGAACCAGCGTCACAGCTTGGTCCAACCGCTGCAACGAACCTACTGACAGCCCTCAATGATCTGCGACAAACGCAAAACAATTTCATGAGTGTCTACTTGAACTACTACGCGAATCGCATGCTCTTAGCACGAGACCTAGGCACGATGGTCCTCGACCAGGACGGGCGTTGGGTTGATGCACCACTGAGTGGCTTTGGCGATCAACGCGAAATGACACTCGGCATCGAGTCGCTCGAGGGAGAGATCCCCATGGTGCCCCCTGCTCTACCGGAGAATCTACAGGTGCTGATCAACGACGTGCCAAGCGACGAGACGTACCACACGTATCCTGCTGATACCTCAATGTTGTATGAGACGTCCCCCGTCGCGGGTCCGGAACCACCGACGGTTCAGCTGGCTCCAGCAGAAGTTCCGATTAGCTACGAGTAGTACGCGTTTCGGTTTTTAACCGATTCCAAACGCCAATCTTCGCACGAAACCGCGAAGTCGTAGAATATCGGGCCCAGATCCCGTTACTATTTCAAGTGACGCATTGGCGAGCCAACTATACTGTTGCTCTTCTGCACGAAAACTGCCCATACGAGCAACGACCATGGCTGCGACGAACTCCGGCACGAAATCTTTCCCGATCTGGTTGATCCTGCTCCTACTGTTGATCTTGTTGTCCGGCGTGATCTACGCCGTGCCGAAATTCTCCGGCATCAAACCAGACTTAACGGAGAAAGCACTGTTGCACGAGGTCGCAACCGACGACTTGCTGATCACCGTGACAGAAGAAGGTAATGTTGAAAGTGCGAGCAACGTAGACATCAAGTGCCAAGTCGCAGGTGGTACATCGATTCTTTGGATTGTCGAAGACGGTAAACAAGTCGAAGAAGGCGAGAAGCTGGTCGAGTTTGATTCGTCGGCACTGGAAGAACAAATCAACACGCAGCGGATCGCGTTCGAAAAAGCACGCGCGACAAAAATCCAGTCGGAAAAGAATGTCTCCGTTGCGAAGATCTCGTTGACTGAATACATCGAAGGCACGTTTAAGCAACTCACGCAAGATGCTGAAGCCGTGATCAAAATCTCGGAAGAGAACCTACGCAGCTCGAAGAACTCACTCGAACATTCCGAACGCATGTTCCGCAAAGGCTATGTGAGCGAACTCGATCTCGAGGCGGCCCGATTCTCCGTCGAACGGGCCAATCTCGAATTAGGCTCTGCCGAGACGGCTCTGGAGGTCCTTGTCAAATTCACGAAAGAGAAAACGCTGGAGGACTTGAAGAGCCAAGTTGACAATGCAGAAGCTCAAATGCGTTCCGATGCGTCGGCATTCGAATTGGAGGAGTCACGACTCAAACGGCTTGAAGACCAGATGGCGAACTGCACGATTCTTGCACCTGCGGATGGAATGGTGGTCTACGCCAACGAACGTGGAGGACGATTTGGTCAAACGACAGCAACGATCGAAGAAGGTGTGGCGGTTCGCGAGCGGCAAACAATCTTGCGTCTTCCCGATCTTGATCAGATGCAAGTGAAGGTCAACGTACACGAATCAAAAGTCGATCAGATTCAACCAGAGATGCGAGCGCGAGTGCGTATTCTCAATAAGGAAGTCACCGGATACGTAACCACCATCGCGAATCAACCCGAACCCACTTCGTTCTTTTCCGGCAATGTAAAAGAATACGCAACCAGTGTTCGCATCGACAAAGAAGCCGCTAGAGCTGTGGCCTTGCGACCGGGAATGACGGCTGAGGTAGAAATCCTCGTGGCACATCTCAAAGAAGTGCCGACCGTTCCGGTCGCGGCAGTTGTCGAACAACGCGGAAAGTTCTTCGCGTGGGTGAAAGCTGGTGGCGAACCAGAAAAGCGACCGCTTGTACTAGGACTGACGAATGATCAGTTCGTCGAGATCCAAGATGGATTGGCGGTCGGAGATTCAGTGTTGCTGAACCCGCGCGCAATGATCAAGGAAGCTCGCGAGTTGGGTGAAGAGGAGGAGGTGGACGTGAGTAAAAAGTTTGGCGACGCGAAACCCGGGGCAGGTAAACAGCCAAGCGGCGGTCAGGGTGGCCCCAGCGCAGGTGGCGGTGGACGGTCAGGTGCTGGTGGACGTCGACCCAGTGGATCTGCCGGCGGAGACGCCAACAGTGGTGCACCTCCGGCACGACGCTCTGCAGGTGGCGGAGGAGGCATGGGCTCGTTGGATAAGGACGGCGATGGCAAGATCAGCCTCGATGAAGCACCCGGTGGCATGAAGGATCACTTCAGCAAGATGGACGGCAATGGTGACGGCTTCATCGACAAGGCAGAAATGGCCAAACTACGTAGTGGCGGCGGTGGACGACCTGGCGGAGCCGGTAGTGGTGGACCGCCGGCGGGTGCTGGACGATAAGCTCGAATGATCCGTCTGCTCAATACGTTTCGTCTTGGTCTCTATAGCTTGTTTCTCCACAAGCTTCGTGCGGCGCTTGCCGTTTTCGGAATTCTCATCGGCATTGCAGCGGTGATTGCGATGGTTGCGCTCGGCGAGGGCGTGAGTTACCAAGCTCAGCAACAAATCAAAGACCTGGGCGCGAAGAACGTTATCGTCCGAAGCGTGAAACCGCCCCAACAGAGCTCGTCTGGCGGTTCAGGGCTATTCATTGAGTACGGTGTGCGACGTGATGATTATGAACGAATTCTATCGAACTTACCTTTGATCGAGTCCGCCGTTCCGATGCGTGAGCTACGTCGCGAGGTGAGGTTCAACGACAAACAAGTCGAAGCTCGTGTGGTCGGTTGCACAACTGATTTCGCATCCGTAAATCGGCTCACGATCCAATCAGGCCGATTCCTTAATGACCGCGATAACAGTCCACCGCAAAACGTTTGTGTGCTCGGAGCCGAAACCGCACGCGCCCTGTTCCCGATCGAGAATCCAATCGATAGCGTGGTGCAGATCAATGCTGATTTTTACAGAATCGTTGGCGTAACCGAGAAACGGGATCCATCGGCCGCGATCGGCGGTAGCCTGAGTTCACAAGACTACAACTTCGACGTTTACATTCCGCTGGAAACATTGCGTATTCGCATTGGCGACATGGTGTTTACGAGCCGCAGCGGTAGTCGTGAAGGCGAAATCGTTCAGCTAAGCCAAATCACGCTCACGGTTCCGGAACTCGATGAAGTCGAACCCGCGGCCGGCGTCATCAAGTACTTGCTAACCAAATACCACGAAGATCAAAACGACTTTGGTGTCGTCGTGCCAAAGGAGCTACTGCGTCAGGCAGAACAACTTCGACTGTTGATCAACGGTTTGATGATCATCATTGCCGGAATCTCGCTGGTGGTTGGTGGGATTGGCATCATGAATATTATGCTCGCAACGGTCACCGAACGAACGCGTGAAATCGGTATTCGCCGAGCACTTGGTGCAAAACGTGGTGACATTATTCAGCAGTTTCTCATTGAAGCGGTCGTACTTACTTCGATCGGCGGCGCGTTGGGTGTTGCTCTTGGTTTTTTGGTCAAACCGTTCGTGCACTTCGGGCGACAAGCTCTTCTCTCTTTCTGGCCTGACATTGCCGCGTCAATTCCACCAAACGTGCTGGCTATTGAACCTCGCATAGCCATGTGGTCCATCATCGCTTCATTGGTGATATCGATTGGCGTTGGCGTCGTGTTTGGACTTTATCCGGCATGGCGAGCAGCTGCGATGGATCCAATCGAGGCTCTTCGACACGAGTAAACAGCGTCTGCGCCACAAAGTCAGCTGCTATTTGCCTGTCTTATCTGTTTTGCGATAATTCGGTTGGAAAGTTACCAGCTACTCGCGAATGGAATTGCAATGCGAATCTTTTTCTCGGTTGGAGAACCAAGCGGCGATCTGCACGGATCGAATTTGATTCGCGCGCTGAAAGCCCGACAACCTGATTCGCAATTCTTTGGATTTGGCGGCCCCAAAATGGCAGCGGCGGGCTGTGTGCTCGAGCGAGACATGTCTGATCTCGCAATCATGGGGATCGCTCGCGTTGTTCCACACTTAAAAACGTTTTGGAATCTTCTTCAGCAAGCCGATCGCTTTTTCGAACAACAGCGTCCTGACGCGGTCGTATTGATTGACTATCCGGGCTTCAACTGGTGGGTTGCAAGAAAAGCAAAGCAACGTGGCATTCCCGTTTTCTATTACGGGACGCCTCAGATTTGGGCATGGGCCACCTATCGCGTACGAAAGCTCCGTCGCTTAGTCGACCACTCGTTGTGCAAGTTACCGTTCGAGCCAGATTGGTATCGGCAGCACGATTGTCAGGCGACCTATGTGGGCCATCCTTACTTTGATGACTTCGTAGATCAGTCGCTTGATCAAGAGTTCCTGCGTACCTTTGATGGTCAGCAGCTCGTTACAGTGCTTCCAGGATCCCGTCGAAGCGAAGTGACGAACAACTTGCCAGCGTTTCTACGTACGATCGACCACGTTCACGCCGCACAACCCAACACAAAGTTTGCGATTGCAAGCTACAACGAGCAACAAGCGGCAATGGCAAGACAGATCGTCATGCAGCACAACGGGACTGCGTTGCCAGTCATACACGTCAATCGAACGCGTGAGCTCATCCGAAGTGCGACAGTGTGTCTTGCTTGCTCTGGATCGGTATCGCTGGAATTGCTTCACGAATTAAAGCCCACTGTTATCCATTACAAAATCGACCGCTTTGTAAATTTTCTGCAGAAACGAATGCGGCGAATTAAGTTTTTCACCCTAGTGAATTTGTTGAACAGTGAAAATCGATTCGAATACAGACAAGAATATGACCCCAACGACGTTGAGGCGTTAGCTGAGGCTCCTTTTCCGGAATACCTCGCCGTAGAAGATCGCTCAGACGAAATGGCACAGCACCTATTGCGATGGCTTACGAGTGAAACCTCGCGCCGAGAAGCAATCGATCTGCTCGAGCCATTGCGGCAAAGTTTCGCGAAGCCGGGTGCTTCGAAATCCGCTGCAACGTATATCACAAATCAACTGGCGGCCGAGCCGACGTTACCAGGCTCTTTTTCCGTTAAAAAAGTGGCGTAAACTGCACAAACCGACGTCTTCACCCTGGCCTAACAACTAACTGCCACTCGTCGCCCTCTCCCATTAACGAGAATTTGAAATCGCATGCTTGGCGAACCTCCGCATACCGAATACGACTGGAAATTCGAGCTACTCGGCGTTCCGGTCCGTGTCCATCCTTACTTCTGGTTGCTAACTGTTCTGTTAGGACTTCGAGGCTCTAGTTCCGACGTAATCATTTGGGTGGGAGTCGTTTTCTTTTCCATTTTGGTCCACGAGTACGGACACGCCTGGGTCATTAGGTACTTTGGTTGGTCACCACGTATTGTTTTGCACAGTTTTGGGGGTTTGGCGATTTATGATCCCAACTTTTCAATGGGAGGCGGTCGCCGCGCGTACAACTCAACAACGACCCAAATTCTCATCAGTCTCGCGGGACCCGGCGCGGGTTTTTTAGTCGCGATAGCCGTTGTGGTGTTGCTGTACGTAACCGGTTCATCAATGGGAAGTTTTCCTTTGTTTGGATTCAAACTTCCACTCGGCAACGGCGATTTCATCACGAACGAAAAACTTCAAACGCTAATTTGGCAGTTGCTCTCTGTGAATATTTACTGGGGTATTTTGAACTTGATGCCGATTTATCCGCTGGACGGCGGAAAAATCGCTCGTGAACTCTTTCTTGCCAACACAACCGACGGAGTGCGCAAGTCGTTACAGTTATCAATCGCAACCGGCGCTGTGCTTGCTATTGTTGCAGTCACGCAATTTGAATCGATCTACATGGGTTTTATGTTCGGTTACTTGGCTTATTTAAACTACCAACAGATGAGTGGACCTTATGGTGGTGGATACGGAGGGGTTGGTAATCGACGTTGGTAGCGTTGTAAATTCTGTTGCGATTCATTTCAAAAATTGCAGACGGAAAACATGATGACTTCATTTCAAACGGAGTTGTTCGACTACATTTTTTTAGTCATTTGACAAAGATGGGGTTGACTACCTGAACGTCTTCTTAAACATTTAACACTGACAAGTGGTTTTGATCGCTTGTTTTTAAAGAAGCACTAGTCACAAGGCTCCACTTTCACAGCGCGTTGCTTTGAAAGTAAAAGCATTACCAACTGGATTGTGACTAAACAATGGAATGGCGAGGTGCTTCATCACGAGACGAGTAATCGTTGAGAGATGGAACTCGCTTAATTTACGGAGGACGTATCACGTGGCCAAAAAGAAAAAAGCAAAGAAGAAGAAGGCGAAAAAAAAAGTAGCCAAGAAAAAGGGCAAGAAGAAGGTAGCTAAGAAAAAGAAGGCTGCTAAGAAGAAGAAAAAGAAGGCTGCTAAGAAGAAGGTAGCTAAGAAGAAGAAAAAGAAAGCTACAAAGAAGAAAGCCAAGAAAAAGAAGGCTAAGAAAAAAGTAGCTAAGAAGAAGAAAAAGAAGGCTACAAAGAAGAAAGCCAAGAAGAAGAAAGCTAAGAAGCGACGCTAACTTCTTTCGGTCCAACGACCTCCGGACAATAACGAGACAGGGCTGCCTCCAACCAAGGAGGCAGCCCTAATTTTTGCCCGTGGACAAATGGATGGCCTCATTCTTTGGCCAAGCATTCCTAGCTGATGCGTAGACACACCTATTCGCGTGCTAACTGTCTGCCGTCCGCTTTCGCCAGGTGTGCTTCTGCAGCTTCATTTACCTTAGAACTGCAATTTCCACTCGAATTCGCTCGACTGTTGAAAGATAAACCCGAATAATCTACTAAAGAGAGAGGCAACCGTAGTCTTCACAATTGCATCGCAAAAAAGGAAGAACCATGGAAAAACGCCAATTTAATCTCGCGAAGATGTTCCACCTAACCTCGGTCACTGCAATCGTGGTTGCATTCGTCGCTCCGGTAATACGCAGTGTGCTTGCCGGCGAAGGATTTCAGCTGACACTCGGAGCCTTGCACGCCGTTTTCTTGGCAATACTCGTCGCACGTCGGGCTCTGGGGCGAGATCGCACTAAACTCGTTGGCGGCAAACTGCTTTATCGCACCCCCCGCTACTCATCCAATCAGATCGAGAACATCAAAACCTACGATTGGATTTTCCTAGGTTCAGTACTTGTTTACATAGCCGTCGTGTCTGCCGTTCCGGCAAAGAGTATCGGTGAATTGATTGCCTTATTGATGCATCCAATGTTTCTTTTGTGGCAATACTTCATACTCGACCAAGCTGCTCGAACGCTCGTAGCATGGGCCTACGGAATCGATCAGCACATGTTTGAGGTCTATGAAAAGGGCTACTGCCTGAACACCTTCAAGTTCAAAAGACTAGAAGATCTTGTCGATGTGAAGCTACATCGACAAAAGAATAAGATCGAGCTCGTCTTTGGTGATACTCCGATGCAACCATCGTCGCATAGAGTCATTGCTGTACCGGAAGCATATCGTGATCACATCGCCAACAAGTTGACCAGCTGCCTAGCACCAAGAGTCACACGCCCCTACGCTACGTTGGCTTAAGCGCTAGATCGAGGATGATCGCAAAAAATCCTACAGCACGTTCAACGTCGGCAGTGGCGGCTCTTCGCGATGTGATTGCACAAGATTCTTCACCAGTCGATAGCTGAGCTTCTCGAGATACGGCCGAACTTGGTCGTTATCGAACATCGTATCCGCTTGTTGCGTGTCGCCTTTCTCTCGAATGGCAATGTTAATCGGGACCTCGCCCAAAAACGGCACATTCCTTGACTCGGCACGGTCTCTCGCACCGCCACTACCGAAGATGTTGTGCATCTTATCGCAATCCGGACAAACGAAACCGCTCATGTTCTCGACGATCCCCAGGATAGGAATATTTACCTTCTCGAACATTCCGATCGCCTTCACCGCATCCAACAGCGCGACGTCTTGCGGAGTGCACACCACGACAGCCGCGGTCTTTTGCAATAACTGCGAAAGCGTCAATGGAATGTCGCCCGTCCCCGGCGGCATATCGATCACTAAATAATCGAGCGGACCCCAGTCGGTATCTCGCAAAAACTGAGTAATCGCGCCGTGTAACATCGGCCCGCGAAGTACAACGGGCTGGTCAGCTTCCACCAACAATCCCATCGACATCACCGGCATACCGTCTTTGTACTTCGGCACAATTTTGTTGGCTTCGGTACCCTCGACCTGTTTGATCTCGGGGCGACCTTCGACACCCAACAGATGCGGAACGCTTGGTCCGTACACATCAGCGTCCATAAACCCGACCTTGCAACCCGCTCGTTGCAAGCCGAATGCTAGTGCCGTTGCAATCGTGCTCTTCCCAACACCACCTTTGCCAGACCCGACAATGATGATGTTCTTTACTTCGAGCCCAAACTCGCCCTGCTTCTCTGGCGCACGCTCGTGGATTGCTTCGCCGACGTGAACTTTCGCTATCTGCGGAAACGCAGCCCGCAGCTTCTGAGCGAAATCATCACGAACTTCCGACCACAGAGGCGCCGAATAAGTCGTAAGCGCCAACGTTACATGCAATTCGTCGCCATCGACACGGATGTCGCGGACCTGCTCCATCTTCACGACACTTCGGCCGGTTTCGGGATCTTGGAAGTCTTCGACAGCCGCTAAGACTGCTGCGGAATCAATCGATTCACTCATGCTGGTTCGTCCGAAAAAAGGTCGGTTCAATGTTGGTAGCTGAACCGTCCATTGTTTCTTTTTTTCGGTCAGCGGCTACCGCCCGTGGCATGCCTTTTCCAAGGAAGTCGATCCCAAAGCCGCGTCTTGAGCGTCGATTCTTCACCCACCGGGTCAGCCACGCCCGCGAGCTTGGCCCTTACCAGCCGCTGAACGCGGTTACGATCACGCATCGACCAAAACACGAGATCAACACCCGCCTCGTAGAGAAGACACTCCTGCCCCATTGCTGCACTCTCCGGCATCGCAATAACAGCCGCACCGGTCTGGCATTTCACCTCACGCGCCGTCCGAATTGCCGAAGTGAGCTCATGCATTTTGACCTCCAAGGCAATACATACCGGTTTACTGGAAACCAGAGCCTCGCTGAGCTGCTTTAGGCTTCGCACTTGGCTGAGCTCCAAGCCTGTCGCTCGAGCCAGCAGAGCCGCGTTGAGCGGTTTTTTCTCGTAGACCAACAACTTGCTCATTTGTCTTCCAAGCCAAGTTGTTCGATGCGGCGAAGTAGCTTACCTCTTGATATGCCAAGCGACCGAGCCGCCTGGGCTCGGTTGCCTTTGGCTTGCTTTAAGGCTCTCGCAATTAGCTCCGATTCGATTTCGGCCATGAATGCGTCGAGGTCTACGTCCTCGTCCTTTGCATCTGGAAGTACGGAGGCATCCGCCGCATATCCGATTTTTTTCGGCAAGTCGCTTTCGCCAATCAGCGAACCTTTGGCAATCGCCGCGGACTCCTCGACCACCTGCTTTAACTCCGTCACTTCGCCAGGCCACCCGTATCGCAAAAGAGCTTCGATCGCTTCCGGCGTAAAGCCTCCCAATCGATCACTGTGCGACGAACGCTCAAACATCCACTGTGCGACAATTGGAATATCATCGAGACGATCGATCAACGGTGGCAGGGTGATTTCTAAGCTTGTCAAATGGCAAGCCAATTCAGCACGGAAGTTCTGTGCGTCGACTAGGTCTGCCAGTCGCGTTCGACTTGTAGCCATCGTTTGAAATCCCAGCTCAGGAATCTCTAGAAAACCAAGCAGCACCGACTGTGCCTCAAGCGAAAGCTGATCGACCTCCAACAGCAACAGCGTTGTTGGCACGCGATCTTCTTGTTCGGCAAGCTGACGAACAAATGCCTCAACGGTCGTTTGTAAAAGTTCGGCGTCCAGCAGCTCGCACGATAACGGTACCAGCATGTGCTGGCCGTTCGATTGTTCTCGATGAATCGTCCGCGCCACCGTTTCCCGCCCCGTTCCGTCGTTTCCAGAAATCACGACGGGACAAGACGCTGTTGCGGCGAGTTGAATTTGAGCTCGAACGCGTTTCATTGCGGGGCTTGCACCGACCAACGCGTCCAAACGATAAGCCTGGCTCCATTCGTTGCGCATCGCCACCACTTCTTGGTGCAATGCACTAACGTCGAAGGGAGAACTCGGTTGCTTGTCCGATTCAGATGCATCTAAAACGACTAACGTCGACTCGTCCTGGTCATGCAACGAATAGAAACTTGCGGATCGCCGACTACCATTGCCAGGAAGTACGATCGTTGTTCGGTACTCTCCCGTTTCCACAATCTGGGGCGGCGTGGCTAAACAACTTGCGACTTCCGAGTTCGCCTTACTTGCGGAGTAAACACACCGCAGACCCTGAATCAGCGTCTCGTTGACGCCCAACCAATCGGTCAACGCTTGATTGAAGAAAACAACTCGTCCAGAAGAATCCAAAATGTAGATCGGACGCTGGCTCGCAGAGAAGATCCGCGAAACAATAGTCTTGGGAGAAGTCGGACGAGCCATGGCAACATTCGAACAGTGCGAAGGTGGAAATCAAGTGTAACACCTTTCGAGCAGTGCATTCATCCGATTGAGAATCTAAGTCCCGAGCCACCCATTACAACGCGAATTCTGCGGAACCTTACGATTAAACGACGTTTTCCAAAGCAGAAAAGTCGTGCGCCAGCTAGACTGCATGGACACCACCACGCTTCATCAGATAGTAGTATGATCTCGCCCGATCAATTCTGGGACCAACTCAAAGCGAGTGGCCTGATAAAAGTCGACAAGATTGATTTGCTCAAAGCAAAGATTGCGAGCAAACCAGAAATCGCGAACTCCACGCTTAAGATCGCGAGAGCACTTGTTTCCAACAACTTGGTTTCCGAAGACCAAGCGCGAACGCTGCTCTCTGGTGGCTCGCTCGAAGTGCCAAAGCAACCACCCGTCATTGAAACAGATTCCACAAAATCAGAAACAAGCGTTCAAACGAAACGAAAATCGTCTCGCTTGCCAGTGATCCTTGGGACAGTCGTCAGCCTTCTCGGAGCAGCGGCGGCGGCATTTGTGATGATGATGGCGCCAACAACCGGAGAAGAAAAACCGGTTACCCAGCCAGCGCAAGCCGAAGTAACGACGACGGTAACACCGGCAGAAGAAGACTCGCCCTACTCGCTGACAGACTCGACTGATTCGCTCTGGGCTCGACCGGTAACGGGCGAGCCAATCGCACTGGACACTGCACCGAATGGTGTACAAATGATCGTGCGAATTCGCCTTGCCCAGCTCCTCGCAGAACCCGACGGCAACAAGATCATTCGTAGTCTCGGACCGAAACTCGAAGGCATGCTGCGTGACTGGACGCAGTCGCTGAATATCGCGGGAAAGCAGCTGAAACTGCTCACGCTCTACCTCATGCCGAACGGCACTACGATTCCTGACGTGGTCGCCAAAGGTTCATTGCTCGACGCGAAGCCCATCGACGCTTTCGCTTCCCTCGGCAGCATTGAAAACGAAACGATAAAACTCGCCACCAACGCTCTCTGGTGCCCAGCAGATCGTGAGTCCACGTTTTATTACGGACCCTTGAATCTCATCCAGCAACTGAAAGCTGACGAATCAGCGCCACTTCGTCGCGAGTTAGAGTACCTGCGACGCGAGACGCACGATGTAGACATCGTCACGATGCTCGCAAATCCGAATTTCTTACGCAATGAAGCTCAAGGATTGTTTCCTGGTACGCATCGGCGATTGCTAGACGGTTTGTTCGACTTTTGGAGCGACGAAGCGCAGGCTGTGTCCGTGGGCTTCCAGCAAACCGAAATTGGGTTCCTCGAAGTTCGCATGATCACGCGAGATGACCTGCGACCTCGCGTACTTGCTGCGCGTATTGAGCAATACCTAGGTAGCCTCTCGACGAAAGTGAGTGACTTTCTCGGGCGTTCGCAACTCGATACGCATTGGCAGCCGATCGCGTTGCGATTCCCAAGGATGGTGTCATTCCTTACCGAGCAGACCCGCGTCGCGATAGAAGGTAAGCAAGTTGCCATCACGACTGTATTACCGCGTGAAGGTACGCACAACCTGCTGCTCGCTTCCGAATTGGGCCTGGCCACGCCACTTCGCGACAATGCATTCAAAGAAACAGAACAAGCGACGATCGAATCGGCACTCGCTGCTAAGACCAGTGTGAGGTTTGCTCAAAAATCGCTCGAAGAAGCAATGCGAGATATCGCTGAACAAGTCCGCAACGAACATATGGGCCTGAGTTTCGACATCAAACTAATTGGTACGGACCTACAGCCAGAAGGCATTACGCGTAACCAGCAGATTCGCGAATTCGAAGCCGTTAACAGTTCTCTTTCGGATATCCTTACTCAAATCGTGCGGCAAGCGAATCCCGTTCAGAATCTTGCATCCGCAAACGACCCCGAGCAAAAACTCGTTTGGGTTTTGTCTCCCGACCAACCGGGCACAGTCCTGATTACGACAAGGAACGCCGCAAACGAAAAAGGCATCGAGCTGCCCGCTCCGTTGCGTTGACAAGCATGATTGTCCGACGAAACGCGACGTTTCACACGTTGGACATCAGATCGTCAAAACCAGACGATGACTCATACCAAGCCGATTTGTGTTGGAAACAGCCTTTGCGCTGGGTTCACAACGTCAATCTCGCAGTACAATGTGGGTTTAGACATATCCCGCTAGACCTAGCGAAGGTTCGCACCGTTGACTGATGGCAGTTTCCATATCTCCTGCACGACATGCACTACGCGGCTCTTAGTGCGCGACCAGTCAGCCGTTGGGCAGATTCTTTCCTGTCCAAAATGTGGCAGTATGGTTATGGTCGAGTCGCCCGAGGAACCGTTAGTTCCTCTTGCCGTCGCACCAGAACTCGGCGAAGTCCAACCGACTACTGATTCGCCAACCACGGACTCGCCCAGTGATCCAGCCACGCGGACCGCACAATCGTCGGCTTGGCAATCAGGTGCTGGCCATGGCTGGTTGCCGATCGCTTTCGGTTCGGTGGGAGCGATAGTTTTCGCGAGTGCGTTGGGTTGGTATGTACTAAGCAACAACGAGCCATCACAAGTTGCTGTAGTAGACGTACCGGCCGTTGCAACAGACAAACCTTCAAGCGAAACAGAAATACAAGATGCGACGGAAGAAGTGTCCGAGCCGCCATTTCACGAAATGTCTTCGCTCGAGGACACTTCGATTGTCGATCTTCCCGAAGACGACACGATGCTGGATGTGGAAATCGCCGCAGAAGAGATAGATCCGTTCGATGCAACCGATCGACTACGAGCAGAAGAATCGATCGGTGAAACGGAAACTCCGGAAACTTCGAAAACTTCGGAACCAGTCACAGCCCTGAAGCCGACGGACGAACTTTCCAACCTCGCCACGTTGTTGGGTGGACCTGCGGAATTCGTTACGCCGCCAACATTCGGCGACGCCGAGGAAAGCGAAAAGAAACCTCGCCTAGTGAAGACGAGTGTCCCAGCGACGACAAAACGCGACCTGAAACTTTTGCTCGATCGACAGATTCGTGCTGTCCGCTTCCAAGATGTGGCGCTTGTTGATTTCCTGCGATCGATGACCACGCTATCCGGCGTACCGATCTACTGCGATCCGGCTGCACTGGAACAAACCGCCAAACACGCGAACGTTCCAGTCTCAGTAGCAAAAGTAAACAGTTCTGCGATGGAAATCCTGCAAGACGCACTCGCTCCGATCGGAATGCTGCCGGTCCTTGATGATCATGTTGTTCGGATCACTACACAGCGTCTCGAAGATACCGAACTGACCAAAGCCACGCTTTTCGTCGGAGACATTCTTGCAGGCGATACACAGTTCGACCTGTCAAATTTCGTGGCCATACTCTGCGAGCCAGACTCTTGGAAGTCAGCCGGTGGCTTAGGCACAATTACGGTAGCAGCTGACCAACTGCGAGTTTCCAACACTCGCTTGGCGACCATTAGGACGATGATTCTTTTGGAAAAGATCCGAGCCGCTCGATCGCTCGCGCCTCGAAACAAGATCCCTAGCCGACTCACTTCGCTCGAACCTCGTTGGTCCGCGCTGGCTGCGGACCTCGAACAGCCGATTGATGTCGACATGTGGCAAGAGTCCACTTTCATCGATGTCGTAGCAACGATCGAAAGCAAAGCGGATTTGCGAATCCTGGTCGATTGGTCGGCACTTGCTGGACAAGGAATCAATCCGTCGACCACTGCGTCACTATATGTTCGCGACATGCCTTTTGAAGAAGCACTCAGGCAGTTCTTGAAAGATCGCGATTTGCATATCACACCAATCGATGGCGAGACGATTCAGATCACCACGAATGCCGTCAAAACGAACCGATCGTACATAGAGTTCTACTCGTTCAAGCAGCTTGGCAATGCTGGACTGGAGAAAGTCGAGCAGCTCATGCTGCAAGGCGGGACGGCCGCATTCGATCCAGCCAGCGAAGTTGCGATCGTGGTCGGCAACGCGGACCTTCACCGCTCGCTTATCCAGTAGTCACAGACTCTTCTTGCGGCTCGCCAGAACATTCGGTCGACGGCTTCGTGCACATGTCGCAGATCGTGTTGCCACCAGCGTCCTTCAGACCGGCCATGCCGCCACAACTGCCTTGCAGTCGGCGGTTCGCAACGATTGTCCCAATAGACATCGCGAGCACAGCTAGGCCAAAGATCACGGCAGTTGCGACAAACATGCCGATATAGCTATTGTTTGCTTCGCTTTGCTGATCCGCTTTCGAGGGCTGCACATTTAGCTGAGGAAATCCTGGCGTAGTAGCTCGAACTAACTGGTCGCCGTTGCGTGACACAAGCAACGCTTTCACTGCGTTTACCTCCGCCCATTCTTTACCTCGCCCGGGCCCCATGACCAGCAAAGCCGTAGCCAATGCATCTGCCGTAGCACAATCATCAGCGACGATTGTCACGGAACCGAGCTGATGCGATACGGGGCGTGCTGTTTTCGGATCGATCGTATGAGAATATGTGACGCCGTCCTGTTCGTGGAAGTTTCGGTAGTCTCCGGACGTCGCCATTGCTTCGTTTTGAAGCGTGACAATCGAATCGACTTCTCGAGCGTCCTTCGTTGGAGCTTCCAAACCAATCCGCCACGGCGATCCGTCGCGCCGCGTGCCTCGCACACGAACTTCGCCCCCGATTTCTACCATGTAGTGATCAATATCGGCCAGAGTTTCACAAACCGCGTCGACCGCATAACCTTTCGCGACCGCCGACAAGTCGATTTTCAATCCAGCGGTCGATTTGCGAATTGCGGGTGGGTCGAGTCGCACTTCCAGTTTGTCATAACCGACGCGGGACAATGTTGCGTTGATTTCTTCTTCCGTTGGAACCACAAACTGAGTCTTGGCGTCAACGCCGAAATTCCAAAGCGCGACCGCTGGGCCAACAGTAATGTCGAATGCTCCTTCCGTTTGCTTTGAGATCGCTTGAGCACGGTCAACGAGCTGAGCCGTTTCCGAGCTTACTGAAAACCAATCGCCCGGTTCCGAAAGATTGAATTGCGAGACTTCCGAATCGATGCGATATGTCGACATCAAAGCATCGATTGCTTCCAGCCGAGATTGAATCGTTGCTGAGATATCCGATTTATCAAACGACTCAGCGTCGCGCAGTACGACGTGGTAGCTGGTGCCAAAAATGTCGCCCATCAAGTTCGTGTCTGCCATCACTCTGGTGGAAGCGAACAAGCAAACCACAATCACAAGGCATGTTCGGGGCACAATTGTTCGTGGAATACACATGATTGGCAACCTCATTCGTCTACGAGATCAGATCGTTCGAACCAGAATGGGCGCAAGCCCTCCGGCGTGTTGTTGCATTGGTGTTTCGCGTTCTGCCAGCCGCGCTAGGGCTCGCCGATCTACCGGCGGACCACCGATTCTTGTCGCTTCGCGGGAGGGCTTGCGCCCATTCCGCTTAAAGCCTAGCCACCAAAGTCGTCGTACGCGATGTTTTCTGGCTCAACACCCAGGTCGTCGAGCATTTTGAATACCGCCGCATTCATCATGGGTGGTCCACAGATGTAATATTCTATGTCTTCCGGTGCCGGGTGTTTGCTCAAGTAGTTCTCGAGCAGCACCATGTGAATAAACCCTTCGTAGCCCGTCCAGTTGTCTTCTGGCAACGCATCTGACAACGCGATGTTGAACTCGAAGTTCGGGAAGTCTTTTTCAATCTGTCGGAACTCATCAACGTAGAACAACTCACGAAGACTTCGACCGCCGTACCAATAAGACACTTTGCGGTCTGTCTTCTGTCGCTTGAAGAGCTCGTAGATGTGGCTTCGCAGCGGAGCCATACCAGCACCACCACCGATGTAGACCATTTCCGCATCAGTATCTTTGATGAAGAACTCGCCGTAGGGTCCTGAGATCGTGACTTCATCACCCGGCTTACGGCCGAAGATGTAGGACGACGCTTTTCCTGGTGGCGTGCCTTCTGGAGCACGTGGATGTGGTGATGCGATCCTGACGTTCAGCATGATGATGCCTTCTTCGCCAGGATAGTTTGCCATCGAGTAAGCTCGAATCACTGGCTCTTTAACGTCCGAAACGTAACGCCATACGTCGAACTTGTCCCAGTCTTCGTGATACTCTTCTTCGATGTCAAATTCTTTGTAAATCTGTTTGTGCTCGGGCACTTCGATCTGAATGTAGCCACCGGCTTTGAATGCGACTTCTTCGCCTGGCGGCAACTCTAAAACGAATTCTTTGATAAACGTCGCCACGTTGTGATTCGATTTAACTTTGCAAAGCCATTTTTTAGTTTCGAATGCTTCTTCGGGAACTTCGACTTTCATGTCTTGCTTCACAGCAACCTGACAGGAAAGTCGACAACCTTCACGAGCTTCTTTTTTATTGATGTGCGACTTCTCGGTGGCCAGAATTTCTCCGCCACCATCGTGGACTTTCACCAAGCACTGTGCGCATGTACCGCCACCACCGCATGCAGACGAAACGAAGATACCTTCATCGGCCAGCGCGTTAAGCAGCTTGCCGCCAGCAGGGATCTCGATCGTCTTCTGTTCGTTTACCGTGATCTTGACGTTACCTGAAGCCACCAAGAATGACTTCGCCACCAGAATCAACGCGACGAGGCACAAGACCACGATCGTGAACATCAGTACGCCGAGAAAAATTGTAAAAGCTGCAGCCATTGGATTCTCAGATCTATCTAAATTCCGCCGAATGACATGAAGGCCATCGCCATCAAACCAACCACGATGAATGTGATACCTAGGCCACGCAGCCCCTTCGGCACGTCGCTGTATTTCATCTTCTCACGAATTCCGGCAAGGGCCATGATCGCAAGTGCCCAACCAACGCCAGCACCAACTCCGTAAACGCAACTTTCTGGGAAGTTGTAATCGCGTTCAACCATAAATAACGAACCGCCCAAGATCGCGCAGTTCACCGTGATCAACGGCAAGAAAATTCCAAGTGCACTGTGGAGCGCCGGTAGAAAACGATCGAGGAACATCTCGAGGATTTGCACCATTGCTGCAATCGTGCCGATGTAGCTAATCAGCCCCAAGAACTCGAGGTCAACGCTGCTCCAGCTGGGACTGATCCACTTCAGGGCACCTTCCTTCAGCAGGCCCTGGTATATCAAGTTGTTGGCTGGGATCGTTATCCCCATGATCAAGATCACGGCAATGCCGAGCATCGTGGCGGTCTTCACGTTCTTTGAAATCGCGAGGAACGTGCACATGCCAAGAAAGAACGCAAGCGCGAGATTCTCAACAAAGACGGCCTTCAGAAAAATGTCTAAATAATCCATAGCTTAACCCTCCGTCTCAACTTGATCTGGCTTCCAGGTGCGGATCGCCCAGATCGAAAGACCGATGATGAAAAAAGCGCTTGGCGGCAAGAGCATCAGACCGTTCGCGTTGTACCAACCGCCTTCAGTTGAGAGTGGTAGTACTTCTTGACCGAAGATTTTTCCTGATCCAAGTAGCTCTCGAAAGAATCCCACCACAATCAAGATCAGGCTGTAACCCAAACCGTTGCCCAGGCCGTCGAGCATGCTGATCTTTGGAGGGTTCTTCATGGCAAAGGCTTCCGCACGGCCCATCACGATACAGTTCGTGATAATCAGACCAACGAAGACCGACATCGTCCGACTTGTCTCGAACGCGAACGCTTTGAGAAACTCGTCAACGCAAATCACCAGCGACGCGATGATTGTCATTTGAACTATGATACGAATGCTGCTGGGGATGAACTTGCGAATCAGGCTCACAGCAGCATTCGAGCAAACCAAGACGACACATACTGCTGCGCACATCGTGATTGATGTCGAAAGCTTTGTCGTTACCGCCAATGCAGAACAGATACCTAATACCTGAAGTGCGATCGGGTTATTGTTGATCAGCGGGTCTAAAACGATTTTCTTGGGATCTGGCTCAGCCATTGCTGCCTCCCGTTTTCAATTTATTCAGGTACGGCCCAAAGCCATCTTTGATCCAGTAGCGGACCGCATTAGAAACGCCTCTACTAGTAATCGTCGCACCCGACAGGCCGTCGATTTGGTAATTCGCGTTCTCCGAACCTTCGATAACTTTGCCTTTGATGATTTCGATCTTCACTTTGTCGCCGTCGGCAACGAGTTTGCCAGGCCAGGTCGCCTTCCATTTATCATTGTCGACTTCACCACCCAGCCCAGGCGTTTCCTTATGCTCGTAGAAAGTGATTCCCGCTATCGTGTTCAAGTCACTCTCAAGCGAAACGAAACCGTAGAGCGTCGACCACAAGCCTTTGCCGTAAATCGGCAGGATAACTTTGTCTAGCTTCCCGTCTTTCTTCATCAGATGGACACGACTGTATTTTTCGTGACGACTGAAGCCAAACGTTTGTTTCTCTTTTGGAATCTCAACGCTTGTCTCCGGCAACTTTGCGGAAGCCTTTTGATCAAACGTTGCTTCGTCAATGTCCGCCGCGAGTTCGCCAGACTCCAATTCGATCAACTGGGTTTCGATGTTCTCGAACAGTGAATCGACTCCATGTTCCTTGATTTCCTCTTTGGTGAATCCAGCGGCCTTCAAGATGTTCGTCTTTTGGAACTTCTTCTTATTACTGTCTTGGAAACCTTTCAGCCCCACGGCTGATGCCGAAACAACAACCGAGCAGACGACGCAAAGCACCGCTGCGGCGACGATCGTTCCAAGGGTACTATCACGTTGCATAGCGAGCACTCCTTCGTTTGATGTTGGCTTGGACCACGTAGTAGTCGATCAAAGGTGCCATCGTGTTGCCAAACAGAATGGCCAACATGATGCCTTCGGGATAAGCCGGGTTGATCACGCGAATCAGAATCGTCATCACGCCAATCAGAATGCCATAGAGCCACTTCCCTGTATTTGTCATTGCCGCCGACACAGGATCGGTTGCCATGAATACGGTTCCAAATGCGAATCCGCCAACAACCAAGTGCCACCATGGCGGCATCGCAAACATCGAGTTGGATTCGCTGCCTACACCCCACAGGATGGTCGACAAACCAACGGCTCCAGCAACTACGCCGGCCATGATCTGCCAAGAACCAATGCGAGTCGCGATCAAAATGGCGGCTCCGATAAGACATGCCAGTGTTGATGTCTCACCCATCGAACCCTGGATCGTGCCAAAGAACGATGCCATCCATCCGGTCGTGACCGTGCCCATACCGTCTGCAGGTACAGCGGCGGCCAGTTCGCCAAGTGCAGTGGCACCAGAGAAGCCATCGGCGGCTGTCCAAACAGTGTTGCCTGTGATTTCCGCTGGGTGAGCAAAGTACAGCAATGCACGCGCGGTTAACGCCGGGTTTAAGAAGTTCTTCCCCGTTCCGCCGAAGACTTCTTTGCCGATCACCACACCAAACGAAATCCCAAGTGCAACTTGCCAAAGTGGAATTGTTGGCGGTAGCGTCAACGGAAAGAGCATCCCTGTAACCAGGAAGCCTTCGTTGATTTCGTGTTTACGGACGACGCTGAACAGTACTTCCCACAATCCGCCGACCGTCATGCATACGATGTACACAGGCAAGAAGTAGGCAGCCCCGTGGATCATGTTACTGATGATGCCCGGCTCGAAACTGCAACCTAGCGATTGGGCGAGTTGCGTTTGCCATGTTTGGATTGGCGTAATTGCATCACTCGAAGCAATTGCCAAGTTGGCCTGAAGTCCCGTGTTGTACATCGCCATAAAAATGCAAGGTATCAACGAGACGACCACCATGACCATCATGCGTTTTAGATCCAACGAATCGCGGATATGTGCCGCGTTCTTCGTTGTGTCTTTCGGTGTATAGAGAAACGTGTCGAGCGCTTCGAATAGCGGATACGCTAAACCAAGCTTCCCCTTCTCTGGTTCAAAGAGAGGCTCGACAGAATCGAGAATCTTTCGCAGCATTGCTCTTTTAGCCTTCTTTCTCGAT
This sequence comes from uncultured Pirellulaceae bacterium, assembly GCA_964397295.1. Taxonomy (GTDB): domain Bacteria; phylum Planctomycetota; class Planctomycetia; order Pirellulales; family Pirellulaceae; genus CAYNJG01. The sequence continues at coordinate 19,061 of CAYNJG010000025.1, read as the reverse complement.
GTGCGTCAAACACTGTCGCAGAAGTGGACCGTATTCGTTTTTGCCTGGACACACGAACGTGCAGAGTGCCAAGTCTTCTTCATCTAATTCCAAACAGCCCAACATCTGAGCTGTCTCTGTGTCTTGAACAATCAGCGACTTCAAAAGTGGCGTCGCGACAATGTCTAGCGGCATGACCGATTCGAACATTCCGATGGGTACGATGGCTCGCTTGCTTCCTTGTGTGGAAGTCGTAAATGGTCGTCGACCTTCAGAACCCATGAAGCCGGACAAGAACGCTTTCGAAACCGAAAACCGATCTTTGCCAGGCATCGCCCAGCCAAGGAAGTCACGTTTTTCACAGTGCTCGATAACCGAGACTTGATTGTGATAACGGCCTAGGTAGTCCACCGGTGCCACACTCTTGCGGCCAGACAAAACCGAACCGGAGATGATTCTTACATCGTCGATGGCGAGTTTTTCGTTGGTCAAGTCGTTAAGCCACGCACCAGCTTGACTTCGAACGATTTCTGGACGCATCACGCCCGGACCGGCGATCGAAATCACGCGGTCGTTCATTAACTCGCCCGTCACAAAAAGCTTTCCAATCGCAACGACATCTTGGTAGCCGATGTACCAAACCGTTTTTTTCTCGTTAACCGGATCCAGAAAGTGAATGTGCGTACCTGGTAAACCAGCAGGATGCGGCCCACCAAACTCGGCAACCTTCACACCACCAAGTTGGTCGCCTGGAATGTCCGCGCCAGGTGCTTTACAGAGATAAACATCGCCATCGCTAAGCGTCGTCAGAACTTGCAATCCTTGCGAGAAGTAACGCTCGTAATCTGGCTCGTTCAAAACCAACGCGGGATCCGGAGCAAGCGGGTTCGTATCGATAGCGGTGACGAAGATCGACTTCGGCGAAGACTCAGGCGAAGGAACGCGACTGTACGGTCGCGTTCGCAACGTTGACCACAAACCCGACACTAGTAGGTTCGCCTTTGTCTTATCTCGATCGAGGCTATGGAGATTCGTGTTCTCGTACGAATCGAAAGTCTTAGAGTCTTCACCATCAACTTCGATGACGATCGATTCAAACTTTCGCTTTGCGCCACGATTCACTGACAACACTTTGCCAGCTGCAGGCGATGTGTAGTTCACGCCCTTTGTCTTCTTATCTTCAAAAATCAAGTCGCCCAGTTTGACGCGATCACCTTCGGTAACGTGCATCGTCGGTTTCATACCGACGTAGTCATCTGCGACGAGTCCGACTTGCGTCACACTGGGTCCGTCAACAACGCGGTTTTCGGGAACGCCCGCTAGAGGAATATCGAGCCCTCGTTTCAGGGGCGGCACAGCAACTTTGGTCATCTTGCTCTCGTTCTCGGTCCGCGTACTCAGATCAGATCGCCACGTTTAATAATGAAGAGAAAACGGGCCGGCGAATGTTCGTGAAATTTTTCACAAAGTCTGGCCGACCGCAAGCCGTCTTTCCGGATTTTTAGCCCTGTTGCGAAATTACTCGGGTTCTACCGGGCATTTCGTGCACTTCTCTTCCAAAAAGTGACAGGCAAACTCGCATTTGCAACGCCGTTTTCTCGCAGCCGAAGCAAATTCTACGAATTCAGAAGTTGCCACCCATCCAACCCAGACAGTCGTATCGGCAGAGTCGCCCATTGGACTAGAAGCGAGCCTGGACGAAGGTTCGACGGGTCTCATCAGAGCCCCGCCATTGAGATTCGCCGTCGGTTCTTACTTACACTGGGGTTCGAGAGCACCACGCCAAATTGCAATGATCTTCTTGGCTTGGTTTGAGTGATCGCTGGCGGACAGATTGCATCACGCGGCATCTGACCAACCAAAGATTGCACGAACCCACATCGTTTTGCGGCAGATCACGTTTTAGACAAACCTTGCATCCCTTATCAAAAAGCATTGCTGTTTAAAACACCCGCCTTTTGCACTGAATGTAAATGCAGACATAGGCGATCAAGAATCACGTCCAGTTTCGAATGTCCGGAATATTCGAATTCAACTACGCCTTCTACCCGCCGCGCGATCGCGGCGTCTCCACAGGTGATCTACTTTTAATCAATTGACCTACGACAAGCTTCTTGCAGTGGCGTTTCTTGATGAAAGTGATGAACAATAAAAACCGGCGTGTGCTAATTGTTGACGACAATCAAGCAATCCACACTGACTTTCGAAAAATCCTCGAGCCTCGCCAGATTTGCGATGGGTTGGATGACTTGGAGTCATCGATCTTCGATGACGCCCCAGACGAAATACAACGACACGACGAAGTCGAAGACGTGGCATTCAACGTTGACTCGGCCTTTCAAGGTCAAGAGGCACTAGAACGCGTAAAGACTGCTCTCGAATCAGACTCGCGATATGCAATGGCATTCGTCGACATGCGTATGCCGCCGGGTTGGAATGGAGTCCGTTCGATTGAGGAAATGTGGAAGGTTGATCCAGAACTGCAGATAGTAATCTGCACCGCTTTCTCCGATCACTCGTGGGACCAGATCGCCGCAAGACTGGGAATTACGGATCGCTTACTGATATTAAAAAAACCGTTCGACAAAATCGAAGTCTGCCAACTCGCACTTGCATTAACCGAGAAATCACACCTGTTCGAGCAAGCAGGCTTCAAGCTTGACCAGCTCGAGAAAATGGTCGAATGTAAAACCGCGGAACTACGCCAAGAAATTGCCGAGCGCAAGAAAATCGAAGAAGAGCTAGTGGAAGCGAAAAAGCTTCTGCAACATCAGGCTAGTTTCGATGACACGACGCAAATGATGAACCGTCGAGCAATCGACAAAGTCCTGCGGGATTCCCTCGATACCAAAGCTCCAGGCACTACGGGATTGCTCTTCATCGATATCGACCATTTCAAGAACGTCAACGACACGCACGGTCACACAGTAGGCGATCTCGTCCTGAACAGCGTTTCAGAACGACTGCAGGCAGCGTTGCGACCGTCAGACGAAGTTGGAAGATATGGCGGCGAAGAGTTCATCGTATTGCTACGCGAATGCGACATGGAAACAACCCGCATCGTTGGAGAACGGCTTCGTGCAGCCGTAGCTTCCACTCCGATCGAGTTAGAAGACATCACGCTCGAGATTACTGTTAGCGTCGGAGCAACGGTTGCTGACGCGGCGGATGCTGCAATGGAGGAAGTTGTAGCCAGAGCGGACAAGGCAATGTACGAAGCCAAGCGAAACGGTCGAAATCGCGTCGAATTCACCAATCGGGCTTTTGTCGGTTCAATGTCCGCTAGCGAGAATTGAGAGCTCCATGGAACGACTTGGCAACTCGATCAAAACCGTGTTCGCTGCGACGTGGATCGGTCTCGTTGGTGCCGGTTGGTACTGGATGGCCGACTACCAATCTCGGCCCGGTGTTGTCGGCGTGATAGGCGAACTGCCTGCATCATGGCAAATCGATAGTGAGGCAAAACAGGTCTTCGTCTTTCTACATCCCCGTTGCCCTTGCAGTCGTGCAACCGTCGATCAACTACATCGAATTGTGAATGCTTCACCGCAATCAAGGGTTACGGCATTCTTCTATTGCCCTGAACTGGAAAGTAGCGAGTGGGTTGAAACAGCGTTGTGGACAGCTGCGAGCCGAATTCCTTCCGTACGTCCACATATCGATCGCGACGCCAAGATCGCTCGCGAGTTCGGCGTTGCTACGTCAGGGCACGTGCTAATGTTCAGCGGAGCTGGCAAACCACTTTTCTCTGGTGGAATTACTCCTGGACGAGGGCACCAAGGAGACTGTATCGCCGCAGAAGATTTGTCATTAGCACTACGAGGCCGGTTAACTCAATCAACGCAGCATCCGGTATTCGGTTGCGAACTATACGAAGGTACATGAGATGATCGGCGCAAGCTTAGAAAACGAAAAACGGTTCGAAGAACTGCTCAAAGCTGAATCGGAAAAGACATCGCGTGAAACAGACCGTGTTTTCGTCGTGTTGATGTTTTTACAGTGGGTCGCAGCGGTCTTGATTGCCATGACAGTCTCGCCCAAGACCTGGCTCGGTGGCGTCTCTAGTACGCATTTTCACGTTTGGCTGGCGTTGGGATTGGGAGCAGTTCTGTCAACGCCCGCAATGGTTCTAGGTATTCGATTTCCTGGACGGACGTTCACAAAATACGCGCTGTGCGTGACCCAAATATTGTGGTCGATTCTACTGATTCATCTATCGGGTGGTCGCATTGAGACACACTTTCACATTTTCGGATCCCTTGCGTTCGTTGCGTTCTATCGCGACTGGCGTGTTCTGATTGTTGCGACGCTAATCGTTGCTGGCGATCATTTCATTCGCGGTATCTGGTTCCCTCTGTCCGTCTTTGGAATTGTCAATGCAAGTCCATGGCGATGGGTGGAACACGCTGGATGGGTCATTTTCGAAAATGTCTTTCTGGTTTATTCCTGCCTCCAACGACAAAGAGAACTGCGAGCGCTTTGTCGTCGACAAGCTGAACTGGAGGAAACAAACGAGAAGATTGAATCCACCATCCGCGACAGGACAGCAGATCTCAAAACGGCATGTGAAGACCTGGAACGAGAAATGGACGAGCGCACCAAGGCGGAGCGCGAACGCGAAATACTGAACAAACAATTCATTAAGGCGTCGCGCCAGGCTGGTATGGCCGAGATTGCAACTGGCGTTTTGCACAACGTCGGGAATGTCCTGAACAGCGTGACCGTCTCCTGCAATATGCTGCTGGACGGAATCAAAAACACGAAACTACCCGGCCTAAAGAAAGCCGTTGGTTTGTTGAATGAAAACGCCGATGATTTGGGGACTTTCTTTCGAACCGACAAGGGAGCCAAAGTTCCCATGTATCTGCAAACTCTTTCCGATCGCCTCAACCAAGAACATGCGGATTTCGAAGTGGAAGTTTCATGCATAAGAAACCACGTAGAACACATCACTGAAATCGTGGGTATGCAACAGAGTTACGCCCGCGGTGGCGGATTCAACGAAGAATTGGACCTTCGAGACGTCATGGAAAACGCGATCCAGATTAACGGTGCTGCGTTTCTGAGGCATGGTGTCGAGATCGTCACCGAGTTTGCCGACGAGATTCCCAAAGTAACGTCAGACAAACACAGAATCCTGCAGATCTTGATCAATCTGATAGGCAACGCCAAGCAAGCAGTAACGGCTAGTGAGCGTGAAGATAAGAAAGTAAGTCTACGCGTCTTTTCTTACGAAGAAGGTACCGTGACGGCCGAAATATATGACAATGGCATCGGTATCCAGCCGGAGAACATGGACAAAATCTTTAGGCACGGCTTCACAACAAAATCAGATGGTCACGGATTCGGTTTGCACAGTTCGGCGAATGCGGCGACCGAGATTGGTGGAACCTTGTCAGTAGAGAGCGATGGCGAAGGCCACGGCGCTGTGTTCCGGCTAACGATGCCGGTGACCTTTGACCCTTCCCACCGTCGTGACGTCGAAGATATCGACAAACAGTCTCAAAGACAGAAACTCGAGCCCGTACACATTTGAGCGTTCGAGCTGACGACCTAACCAGCGATGCTGCCGATTTTTTCGGCTGGCTTCCAATCGACGATTTGAAGTTCCACGTTTCGACGCCCGTTGTACTCGTTTAAGACCGGGCGAAAGGCAACGTCCATGGGGCCCTCAAGGTTCGACATGGGCTCAACCCATTCCGCTTGGTTGAATGCGACCGCGCGGAGTTTGACTTCGTTTTGCTGAAGTGTCACAGAAAGATGCTTCTCGCCACGCCCCATGCGTTTCGGAGGATTGCCGAGTGAAACGCCACGGGCACATAACGTCGGACGCCGGTTTGCCTGCCCAAACGGTGCGAGTTGCTCGAGCTGTTTGACGGTCCGCAAAGTCAACGTCTGAAGAGAAGCTTCCGCATCAATTTTCAGCCGAGGCAAGAATTCCTCAGGCGAAAGAACACTAGCAGCGTACTCTCGTAGCGACGCTCGAAAGGCTGGTATCTTGCTGCCGTCCATGCGAAGACCAGCTGCCGCCGCGTGGCCGCCATGGCCCACCAAGTGGTCGGTGCAGTGTCGCAGTGCGTTGTTTAAATTGAAGCCAGGAATACTTCTTCCGGAGCCCATCGCCAGCTGCTCACCGTCTTCAGATTCGGTGATAACAAACGTTGGACGGTAAAACTGTTCGGCAATTCGACCAGCAACGATTCCGATAACTCCCGGATGCCAACCCACGCCGGAAAGCACCAGCGCCGTGTGGTCTTCGATCGGACTGAATTGCTCACGCACTTGTGCACGAGCGGCTTGCAAGATTTCGCGTTCGACTTCAACACGCTGCGTATTCAGTTCGTCAATCTGCTGTGCAAGCTCGGCAGCTCTTTCATGCGATTCGGTGGTGAGTAACTCGATCGCAACTTCGCCCTTCCCCAAACGTCCTGCAGCGTTCAAACGCGGGCCGAGCATAAAACCAATGTCATCGCTGGTTAGTTGCGGCTTCTTGTCGACGCCGGTGACTTTCATGAGGGCTTCGAGACCAATGCTGGGCGTTGCTTTGATCGTTTTCAATCCGTGTCGCACGATGACTCGATTTTCATCCACCAACGGCACAACATCCGCGACCGTTCCGATAGCCGCGAGCCCAATCGCACCGAGCAGATAGCTTCGCAATCGTTCGGAAACGCGTTTCGCATCGCTTTGCAGTTGGCAAACTCGCCACATTAGCTTGAACGCAACGCCAGCTCCGCAGAGTCCAACAAACGGATAATCGTAGTCTGGCAAGTTCGGATGCACGATCGCGTCAGCTGCGGGCAACGACGCTGCCATTTCGTGGTGATCCGTCACAATCACATCCAAGCCTAACTCTTTCGCACGAGCGACTTCATTGACGCTCGTGATACCGCAGTCGACGGTGATCAACAACTTCGCGCCACTTTGCGCGATCTGCTCGATGGCCGGCACGTTCAATCCGTAGCCTTCGACAATACGGTTCGGCACGTAGTAGCTGACGTCGGCGTGCAGCGTTTGTAGGCCTCGCATCAAAATCGATGTCGAAGTCATGCCATCGGCGTCGTAGTCGCCATAGATCATGATCGGCTCGTTATCCGCAACGGCCCGATGTAAACGCGCGGCAGCGGACTCCATCCCCGGAAGCAACTCGGGATCGCGTAAGTCCGATAATTTGGCCTCTAGGAATTGGTTCGCCACTTTGGGATCTGTGACGCCACGACTGACAAGCAACTGTGCTACGACGGGCGCGATGCCACCGGCGCGCTGAAGATGCTGCACTTCGGATGCATCATGCGGCTGAAAGTGCCAACGCTTCGTCATAGTCGATTCCGTTCATAGACTGACTGATTCCTTTACCCAACGTCAAAAGCGACGCTGGGCCGCGCTTCCAGCATGACGACCGAGACCAATACAGCGACCGGTTTTCGTCGAATGACGAGCGCATCGCATTCTGGCTGGGAAAACGACCTCCGGTAGGGAGGCGGGCTAAACGTTCGACGACTAGCGCCAGACTATTTTTTCTTTTCCACGTGAATCGTGTGTTTACGCAGTCGAGGACTGTACTTGTTGAGCCTGAGTTTTTCGCCGCCAGGTTTGCGACGGAGGCAGTAGTTGTAGTCACCGGATTCCTCGCATACGAGGAAAATCGTTTCTGCCTTCTTCTTACTGCGACCACCTTTTTTCTTGGCCATGGAACCGTATCCTGCGTTAAACGTTCGAAATGATGTGTTTGGGACCCCAGATTGTACCGTCAAACATCTCATCCATATAGGGCTGAACCTAAACGTCGAAACCGATTCTTTTCCCTTATTTACCAACGACTTCACCAAAATCGGAGTCTTGGCTTAGACTGTAGGAAGAATGTGGTACTCGCAACGATGCATGAACTTAGAAAACTGCCTGACGAACAGGTATGCGAAGTGAGGCGATGATGCCCAACGAACCAGACGACCGACCAAAGCCGGCGCCAGCGCCGCCGCCTCGTCCGGCCCCCAGTCCTTCTCCCCGTCCGGCTGCCGTAGCACCGACCGGCACGCCTGCTGGTAGAGCTCCTCAATCGCCACCGGTAGACGAACCCGTTTCTGTCATCAGCTCAAACTCCGTCGAACCCGTTACGGACGACGTGGAACCCCTGGAAGAATCGGAAGAGAGCACCACTGGCTACGCGTGGCTCTCGACGATGCCCAGTTGGTTGGTGAGCCTGGTCGTCCATTTGATCATCATCTTGTTGCTGGCGTTGAGCTACTTGCCAAGCCTTCCAGTTTTCAACACGGACCTTACGATCGGTCGGCCCGACATCGTCGAAAACGAACTGACGAATTTCGAGGAATCAACCGCTTCCGATATGGCGGTCGAAATGGACGCAGAAGTCTCCGTCGATGACGTGCCCGAGATTCAAACAGAGGACCCTGCGTTGATCGACGACCCGACGGAACTCGAAGCCGCGACCATGACGGTCGAATTGAGCGATGTCGGATTTCAAGCCAATGAAGCGACGGACTTGATGCAAGAAATCGGATCGTTCACGGGCAGCGGCCTTGCGGGACGATCTGCTGCAGAACGTACACGCTTAGTTCGCGAAGCGGGCGGCACCGAAGGTAGCGAGCAAGCAGTAAAACGCGCCCTGCAATGGATCAAGCGACACCAGAGCCCCGATGGCGGCTGGAACTTTCATCATCTCGGCGGACGATGCCCGTGCAAAGGCCACGGCAGCATGGCGGAAGCTCGAATCGGTGCGACGGCAATGGCACTGCTGCCCTTCCTCGGCGCTGGCAATACACATATGTCGGGCAACTACAAAGAAGTTGTCGCTAAAGGTCTGTACTTTTTGAAGAACAGCCAAAAATCCAACGGGTCGCTGCATGAGCCTGGCGGAACGATGTACTCCCACGGCCTGGCTGCGATTGTGCTGTGTGAGGCCTACGCAATGACGGGCGACAAAAACTTAGTTCAAAACGCTCAAGCTTCTCTTAACTTTATCACTTACTCACAGGATCCGAATACTCGCGGCTGGCGATACGATCCACGCGACATGAGTGGCGGTGATACTTCAGTTGTCGGGTGGCAATTGATGGCGCTCAAGAGCGGACATATGAGCGGCTTGCAAGTGAACAGCTCAACGGTTGTTGGTACCACACGATTCCTGAATTCGGTGCAAGCTAACGGTGGCGCAACCTATGGCTACAGAGCACCGGGCGAGAAGAACACCACCAGTGCGATTGGCTTGCTTTGCCGCATGTACTTAGGCTGGGACCACGATCACCCGCCACTTATCCAAGGTGTCAAAAAGCTCTCAAAGTCGGGGCCATCGAAAACCAATCTGTACTACAACTATTATGCGACCCAAGTCATGCGACACTACGGTGAGAAGCCGTGGGAAGATTGGAACGAAGAAATGCGTGACTTCTTAGTCAAGCAGCAAAACCGCAAAGGACACGCCGAGGGCAGTTGGTATCTCGGCAAACAGCACACCGACAAGGGTGGACGCCTCTATTGCACCGCACTGGCGACCATGATCTTAGAAGTGTATTACCGCCATCTTCCGATCTACGGAAAAAAAGCGTCCGAAGACAATTTCGAGCTCTGATCCAAGCTTTGATGTCGACACCAACCCTCAAAGTCAGTCATGATTGCCCGCACCGATACGCGACGGCTTCATTCGCGTCCTCAGTTAGCCTCATCATCATCGCTTGCGTTAGCTCATCGTGACCAAAAAACACATCATCATCAGTGGCGGTAGTCGCGGGCTTGGCCAAGGCCTCGTGCAAGGGCTTCTCGAAGCCCAATTCGCCGTCAGTACGTTCAGCCGCAAGCCAACCGACTTTACCGATGGATTAAAAGAGAACGAATCATTTTTGTTCGGTACCGCCGACGTCAGTGATGCGTCACAAACGGAAGACTTCGTTGCCAAAGCGATCCAGCAGTTTGGCCGTCCGTACGGATTGATCAACTGCGCGGGTATTGCGCGAGACGGCATTCTGGCGACGATGCCCAACGCGGAAATCGACCAGCTGATGGCGATCAATTTATCCGGCACGCTACATCTAACCCGCCGCGTTGTCCGTGACATGCTGCTCGAGCCAAAACCTGCCGTGATCATCAACATCTCGTCGATCATTGGCTTGCGCGGATACCGAGGACTTTCCGCATACGCCGCAACGAAAGCTGGCATGGACGGCATCACTCGGGCGCTTGCGAGAGAACTTGGTAGTCGCAAGATTCGGGTCAACTCGATCGCGCCAGGCTATCTCACCACCGAGATGACACATGGCCTAGACGATCATCAGCAAAATCAAATCGTAAAGCGCACACCGCTAGGCCGACTCGGGACACCCGAGGACGTCCTTGGCACTGCCTTATTTCTGCTTTCTGACGCGTCGCAGTTTATTACTGGACAAGTCTTTGTAATCGATGGCGGGATCACTTGCTAAGGCCTGCAGCACATCCACTCGACCACATTCTTCCCGTGATCGATCTCAAACGCGGGCAAGTGGTTCACGCGTTCGCTGGGCGGCGGGATCAATACCAGCCGCTTCAGAGTCAACTCGTTGATTCGTTTCATCCCGGGCGAGTTGCCAAAGCGTTGCTGGACTACGTACCGCGCGGCGAGCTCTACGTCGCCGATCTCGATGCGATCACAGGCGAAGAACCCGACTGGAATAGCTTTGCCGCGATTGAAAATGCCGGCGCCAAACTTTGGATCGACGCTGGTACTGCTGACTCAAAAAAGATTCGACGCGTCACCACGCGTGTGCCAAACGTGCATCGCGTTATCGTTGGACTCGAATCGCTTAGCAAACTCCGCGACCTTGAGTCCTTGCGGCACTGCTTGCCACCCGACCGCTTCGTTTTTAGCCTCGATCTTCGTGACGGACAGCCGTATGCGAAGTGTTCGGCAGCGAAGCGCATGTCGCCCGGCAGTATCGCGGCTTACGCGGTGGAAGAAGGAATTCGTTCGCTGATTGTTTTGGATCTAGCTGCCGTCGGATCAAACAACGGCGGAGACGCCACGATCGATCTCGTGCGCAACATCCGCGCTCGGCATCCTGAAATCGAGATCACTTCTGGTGGTGGCGTTCGCAATCGAGAGGACGTGGCGCGTTTTACGGAAGCTGGCTGCGATCATGTTTTGGTTTCGACCGCCTTGCACCGTGGGGAGTTGGGATAAAGCGTTTGCCCTTAACCCAATGACGAAGCAGACACAGGACGGATCAGCCGCCGCTTAAACGTTTACGGCCATTCCGGCTCGCGTTTCTCTAAAAACGCAGAGACGCCCTCCTTCGCGGACTCCGTGGTTCTCGCAGCTGCCGTGGCCGCAGCAGCGGTGGAAAGCTGCGTGAAAAGCGACTCACCGATCGTTTCATTGATCAATTTTTTTGTCATCGAAATTGCAGCTGAAGACTTCTTTTCTTGCAATTTTGCAATCTCGGACGCCTTGGCCCAAATCAAGTCTTGCGGCACGAGCGAATGATAGATGCCAATCGAAAGTGCTTCGGAGCCGTTCAAGAGATTTCCACGAAGTACTCGGTCCGCGGCAATTCCAGCTCCTAACCGAAACGCCAACAACGGCGCCGCGAAACCGGAAACTAAGCCTCTTTCCGTGTCGGGAAAACCGAACGTCGCTCGATCGGTACCGATCACAACGTCGCAAGCCATGACAATAGCCGCGGCAAAACCCAGTGCCGGACCATTCACTGCAGCAACAACTGGCTTGGGGAAACGAAGTATCGATTCCAACAGCTCTTTCTGAGCAACGCAGTCTTGGCACCATATTCCTTGAGATCCTTCGTCAGACATCGTGTCTTTAAGCTCGAGCAAGTCTGTTCCAGAAGAGAAAGTTTCTCCTGCACCTGTAAGGATTACTGCGCGTACTTTTTTCTCTTGATGCAGATCGCTCAAAGCAAGTTTCATTTGCTCGATCATGTTGCGCGAGATCGCGTTTCGCTTTTCATCTCGATTAAAAATAACGGTACCGCTTGAGCCGTGTACGCGCACCTGGACGCGTCCATCATCAACGGGATCTGTGTGACTAATCACGTGAATACCTAATTTCGAAAATTGAGTTGTTCAAGAGTGTTTACCAAGGCTTTGACAGATTTGCAATTTCCGTAGATGTTACCGGAGTACGAAACAGTACTGGGGTGTTTCTTGTTGAACGACAACCACATTCGGAGGTTGTCTTTTTACCGCATGGTTGTTTTTCTGCAGCGTCGAAAATCTCTAAATGAGTTAGGTTGATGCGGTGATTGAACGGATTTCTCACGACGAACACGATTCGCTTCCGTTTGGCACTAACTGTGCGGCTTGGCTTAGCACTGTTAGCCATGTTCGCCCGTGGGAAATTTTCGACGTGACCAAATCAAAGCAAAAAAACGCCACTACCGATTCAAGCCAACCGCAAGAAAAGGTAAACGGTAAAGCAAAGCCCAACGGCGTCAGTGCTAAAAACGGCAAAGCAATTCCTTTCGAAGAAGACGTTAACGGCACGCCAAAGAAAAACGGCGCCGGCAAAGCAAAAAAGCCCAAGCCGAAAGTCTACGACGCCGACACCAAAGGCGAAGCAATTGACGATCCCGTGCGAATGTACCTCATGCAAATGGGAGAAATTCCGCTGCTGACGCGTGAAGAGGAAGTCGCATCGGCGAAAGAAATCGAACGCACGAAGATGAACTTTCGCAATAGCATGCTGGCAACCGATTTTGTGTTGCAAGCGTCGGTTGTTGCTCTAGAGAAAGTTCGCGACGGCGAATTGCGACTCGACCGAACCATCGAAGTTTCGGTGACGAACACGGCTGAGAAGAAACGCATCATGAGCCGCATCGTGCCGAACGTCGAAACACTTCGCAAAATGTTGGTACTGAACCACATCGACTTCCGAAACGCGATCAACAAGACCAACAAGTTGAAGTCTCGACAGCGAGCGTGGCAGAAACTGACGCTGCGACGAAAGCGAGCGGTGCGTCTTGTCGAAGAAATGAATTTGCGTGCACAACGCATCACGCCGCTGTTAGACGAACTCGCGAAAATCTCGGAACGCATGCAGGCGTTGCTAGAACAAATCAACAACGGCAACGTCAGTTTGCTCGGTGGTAAGTCCGTGGATGACTTGCGAGCGGAATTGCGTTACCTCATGCGAATCACACTCGAGAGCCCAACTACGCTCAAGCGGCGTATTCATCGAACTCGCGTATTCCAACAAGAGCACGACGAAGCCAAGCAAGTGTTGTCTGCTGGCAACTTGCGATTGGTCGTCTCGATTGCAAAGAAATACCGAAACCGTGGACTGAGCTTCCTTGATCTCATCCAAGAAGGTAATACCGGCTTGATGCGAGCGGTCGACAAGTTCGAACACGCACGCGGTTACAAATTCTCGACGTACGCGACATGGTGGATTCGTCAGGCAATCACTCGAGCCATCGCCGACCAAAGCCGAACCATCCGCGTACCGGTTCACATGATCGACACCATGAGCAAGGTGCGACAGGTGACTCGCGAGTTAGTTCAGATCCTGGGCCGAGAGCCGAATCCGGAAGAAATCGCCGAGCACGCTGGCTTGCCGGTGGACGACGCTCGCTGCATCGTCAAGATGTCGCGTCACCCGTTGTCGCTCGACCAACCGGTAGGCGATCACGACGACAGCTACTTTGGCGAGTTCCTCGAAGACTACCGTGACGACGATCCACTTTACGACACACACCAGCAAGCGTTGAAACAACAACTAGACGACGCTCTTCAGATCCTGAATCACCGTGAGCGAGAAATCTTGCGACTACGGTACGGACTTACCGATGGCTATTCATATACGCTCGAAGAAGTTGGCAAGATCTTCTCGGTGACCCGCGAGCGAGTTCGCCAAATTGAGTCAAAAGCCGTTCGAAAGTTGCAGCAACCCTACCGTAGTGGTGGCTTGCGAGACTTCCTGGACGGACTCGATCCCAATCCTGCAGGTAGCCTAAAGTGGAGTTAGGTCAGGCAGTTTAAGCACGGACGAATATTAGGCCAGGCGATTTATCGCCTGGCTTTTTTCTTTGATGGAAGCAAACTCACGCCCGAAATTCTCTTATCTTTATGATAACGAGGAATAGTCATAGTATTGGGGAATACCGTAGCGGTCACGTCATACAAGAGCTTTGTTTTTTCGATTGTGTGAATCGGTTTCCTCGGTTAGATATGGAGGAGGACGTCTGCGGTTCGCCAAGTGTTACCGCAACCGAAGACCTAGATGAATACTCCTCCCAGACTCCAAAATTGTTCGAAGCGGAATAGGGAATTGTTCGACGGCGTCCTGTCCAAAGTGTTGAATTATTACAGGAACTATTAGATGTTTATTCTTAGACTTAAGGTTGTGTTGGGCCTCGGATTGGTAGTCGGTATCGCGGCGAATTCCGCGCTGGCTCAAAGTGTGGTTAGCACCGGATTTGATGCTGCCGACGGCTTTGCCACTGGGACGTTAAACCCCGGAACAACGATCAGTAGTGGTGACTTCTCAGCCATCTTCACAGATGGCCAGCAGCAGCAAAGTTTTGACGGACAAAGCTACAACGTCGGTCCGGCTGGATTCCTGTACGTCAACGGCGGAGGCGGATTCCAAGGGGCAGCTGCAACTGGCGACATGGGAGTCATCAATTTTGGCCAAGGTGCGACTGAAGTTTCGTTCTTTGGTGCCAATCGAGCGAATGGCGGTGGCGTGACGGTTGAGGCTCTAGACACCAGCGGCACCGTTTTGGGATCGACCGTCATCACGCAGTCGAACATTCAGGCTGGAGTGAATCCTACCCTAACAACTTTCAACGCTGCCAGCCTCGGCGGACTTATCGGATCGCTTCGAGTTGACCTTCCTGGTCCTGCGGCGAATGCACCGTACGCACTTGCCATCGATACATTTTCGGCCACACGCGCTTCGTTGCTGGATGAGTCGGTCAATGGAGATTTCTCTTCCGTCGCCGCCACTCCAACTCCGGTTTCTCTGTCTTTGGGAAGCAACGTGATCGGCGGCTCGATAAACAGTTTCGATGGTGTAGATGGCGCCGGCTCAGATACCCGTGACTTCATCACCTTTACGCTTGGAGCAGGCGAGTCGCTTGCAGCGATCAACCTGCTGGACTTCGACGACCCGACCACGGCAGCTGGCAACGACGGTAACCGTGGCTTTTACGCGCTGATTGATGGGGCTGTTGCGACAACCCCAGGAGGTGGCTTCACCAACCTCGGCGGCAACCACCTTGATCCGCTCGCATTCGGAAGCGACTTGCTCCCCGGCATCGCCGGAGGCGGCATCTCAGGCGGGACTGGCTTTTCATCTGTCGACGGCGGCGCATTCACCTTGGTGATTCAGCAAACGGGTAACGTTTCGAATGATTACCTAGTGGATTTGGTCGTCGTTCCCGAGCCCGCGTCGATCACATTCATGGCGATGGTTGTGCCGATGATGCTTGGTCTACGTCGTCGACGACGCCGATAAACGCACGGATGGATCCTCAGGGTCCTGAAACACTGTCAATCGAAACTAAACCGCAGACCGCCAGCCAACGGTCTGCGGTTTTTTATTAGGTCCTGAATGAAGGTCGGCGAGCCGATTGCGTAGCCAGGAACAACTAGCGGGCGTTCAGTTCTTGCTTCAGATCTTTCAGGTCACTGCTCTCATAGGCTTTGCCGTTCCATCGCAAAAATCGTATCGACTGATTTTTAAGCAGAACGCTAATTCCGTCTTGAGTAACACGTCCAGACAGATGAACAGTCTGCAATGGTTTGATGGTTGCCAAGTGTTCCATGCCCGCGTCCGTGACGTAGGTATTCCGCAAATCGATTTCTTCCAGAGACGAGTTGCCCGAAAAGTAGGCCAGTCCCTGGTCGGCGATGTCGCATCCCGAAAGACTCAGGACCTTCAGCCGCGGGAGAGAGGCGACCGCTGATAGGCCGTTGTCCGTTACGGCTGTTTCATCCAAAGCAATTTCTTCAATATTGGGTAATCCGGCAAACGCACGAAGATCCGAGTCGGTCACCTCAGACCCGACCAAATCTAATTCTGTGAGCCGCGGAAGACTGGCATAGTTTCTCAGCATCACGGATCGCGCCACAGGTGTTTTTTCGGCGAGCTCCGTAAGGTCATCGCGATATCGAAGCATCATTCTCACTTGCGCGGAGTCTTCAGCGTTCCAGTCTTTTTCGACTATGATTTTCGTACTGCGGCTTTGAAATAGCTTGCGTGCTTGGGGCAAGAAGATTGAAAGCAACACCGCGAAGACGGTGACGAACAAAAACAACTTGGACAAAGAAAACCACCGAGACTCAGGCTTACTCGGAAAGATCGGTACGGTTTCCGAAATACTACGCACGATTGGAGCGAGTTCCGATTGTGTTCGAGTTTCATTTCGCATGAGCGATCTCCAACGTGATCATCGTCCTATCCGACGCGTTTTTATTACCGCATCATACGCTATCAAATACCTCATCTTGCCGTTAACACTATTTTTCCACGACTTCGTAGCGGCCGCAGTAACGACCAGCTGGCTTTTTCTTGGTATCGCCCACTGCCCACGGAGTGCGAAAGATCTAAAATGCCCGAACGCTTCGCCATGGGCCTCCGTCCTCTGAGCATTCGCACAACGCCCCTAACACAACGCACCTAACACAGCCACCTCATGCCAGACTCACTGACCACACCACTTCACGCATGGCACGAACAAAATGGTGCCAAGCTCGTGGACTTCGCAGGCTGGTCGATGCCAATCCAGTACACGTCGATCGTTACCGAACACCAAGCAACGCGGAATGCCGCAACGCTGTTCGATGTCTCGCACATGGGTCGTTTTCAATTTGACGGTCCCGCAGCTGTGAACTTGCTTGACAGTTTGCTCACGCGACGCGTCTCTTCGCTTCAACCCGGCAACGTTCGTTACTCCATGATCACGAACGACGATGGAAAAGTTCTCGACGATGTTCTCGTTAGTCGATACCCAATCGACAATTCATACGGTCTCGTCGTGAACGCCAGCAATCGAGAGAAGCTGCTCGAATGGATCTCGCCGCGCATCGGCAACTACGATGTTCAATTCGAAGACGAAACAACAAAGACTGCGATGATTGCTGTGCAGGGGCCTCGAGCCATCGAGGTCGTTGATGGTCTAGTCACCGGGATGAAACCAAGCGACTTGGCTTACTACGAAGTCGCGTTTGGGAAATGGGAAGATACCGACATCACCGTTAGCCGCACGGGTTACACAGGAGAAGATGGCGTTGAGCTAACCGTACCCGCCAACATCAGCGTCAATGTTTGGGAAACGCTGATGGAGACAATCACTCCGCTCGGCGGATGTGCCGCAGGGCTAGGTGCTCGCGATACGCTCCGACTAGAAGCCGGCATGCCACTATACGGCCACGAGCTTTCCGAAGAGCTAACTCCCTTCGACGCAGGACTTGGTTTCGCCGTGCAGCTGAAGGACCGCGAATTCCCCGGCAGCGAATTGCTCAAAAAAGCCAAGGAGCAACCAAGCCAAGAACGAGTCGGACTAAAGCTGGACGGCAAACGTGTCCCACGCGAACATTATCCAGTTTGTCTCGGCGAAAAGAAAATTGGTGAAGTCAGCAGCGGTACGTTTTCGCCTACGTTTAACCACCCCATCGCGATGGCAATGCTCTCGCCCGGAGTCGCGAAAGTAGGCGACGAACTGAATGTCGATATTCGCGGCAAACTTATCCCGGCCAAAGTCGTAGAATTGCCTTTTTACAAGCGGACTTAGCTTAAGACGACCTGCGTCCGATCATCAGAATTTGAACGACAACTCATAAAGCCTCAAAGAAAGCATCATGGAACCAGAAAAACTCCTCTACGCTCCGACCCACGAATGGATTCATGTTGACGACGATGGTGAAAACGCCACCGTCGGCATTTCCGCGTTTGCAGTCGAGCAATTGACCGATCTTGTTTACATCGAGCTACCCGAAGTCGGAAAACCTGTGACAGCCGGCGACTCTTTCGGTGAAATCGAATCCGTAAAAGCGGTTAGTGACCTCTATAGCCCCGTCACTGGCGAAATCATCGAAGTAAACACGTCATTGGTCGATTCGCTAGAAACGTTTAGCTCGGATCCTTTCGGTGCAGGCTGGATCATCAAGGTTCGCATCGACGACAAATCGACACTCGAAAGCTTGATGGACTCGGCGGCCTACGAAAAACAGTGCGCCGAAGAAGGCTAACACCAGCTCCGTAAAAACGGAGAACACCACCACACTATTGAAAAAGCCATTTTAATGCCTTTCCATTTCAACACCCCCGAAGACACCAAGGCAATGCTGGGGTCAATCGGCGCAAAGTCTGTCGAGGAACTCTTCGATAGCATTCCCGAAACGTTGCGTCTACGACGACCGCTCGACATCCCGCCGGCGATGAGCGAAATCGAACTCACGCAGCACATGGGCCAGCTCGCCGAAAAGAACTTACACAGCCAAAACGCAGTGTGCTTTCTGGGCGGCGGCAGTTACGACCACTTCATCCCTGCAGTGGTCGATGCATTGGCTTCGCGAGGCGAGTTCTACACATCCTACACGCCGTATCAGCCAGAGGTTAGCCAAGGCAACTTGCAGTGCATGTTTGAGTATCAAACACTGATTTGCCAATTGACCGGAATGGACGTGTCGAACGCCAGCCTCTACGACGGCGGTAGCGCGGTAACCGAAGCAGCACTCATGGCCCTGAGTGTCGCACGCGGTAAACACAAGGTAGTTATTCCGGACTCAGTACACCCAGAGTATCGCCAAATCTTGGAAACGTACCTCCGCAACATCGATGCGGAAATGGTAACCGTGAGCTGCCCAAACGGCATCGTGGATACGGCAACTCTATCAGCGGCAATTGATGACAAGACGGCTTGCGTCGTGGTACAGCAACCCAACTTCTTCGGTTGCGCTGAAGACTTAGCGAAACTAGCAAAGCTCACGCACGACAATGAATCTGCGTTAATCGTTAGCGTGGACCCCATCAGCCTCGGATTACTCAAACGCCCCGGCGATTTGGGTGCGGACATCGTTGTCGCGGAAGGTCAGTCACTTGGCAATCCGATGTCGTATGGCGGACCGTATTTGGG
>CAYNJG010000024.1:0-55065 GCA_964397295.1 uncultured Pirellulaceae bacterium | reverse complement strand
ACTTGGTATTCTGCCGCGAGATCGAGAAGATCTTGGTAGGTGAATTCTTGCGGTGCTTTGACTTCGCCAGAAATCTTCAAAATGGTTCGAGACATTTCGTTCATAGCTTCGGTTACTTTAGGTATGCGTCGGTGCCAATTGATTCATTCTACCAAGTCCGTATCGTTACGGAACGATGGCGACGCGGATAGGTCGATGGTCCACGGCATACTGAAAAGCTTCGTTGGCTTTTTCCAATGCAAACGTTTTCTCAACTAGTTGTGAGAACGGGTAAGCAGCGTGATGCTCTTGTAGAAACTCTACCGCCGTCGAAAGATCTTCCGGGCGATAGTTATGAACGCCGTGGATAGAAAGTAACTGCCTAACGACCTGTTCGGGATCCACAGCTGCAGCTCGCGTTGGAAACACGGACCCAACCAAAACGATGGTGCCTCCAAGATCGGCTCGATCGATCGCAGACTCGACTGCAATTGGACTGCCGGACAGTTCCAGTATCACATCAAATTCTCCGTCTGGAGTTGCGCCAGTCGCCGTTGCGCCAAATTCTCTGGCTCGCGCAAGTCGCGACGTATCCACATCGCACACAAAGATCTCCGACGCTTGTCGCGTCTTCGCAAAAGCCGTTGCAGTTAGCCCTAGCATTCCAGCGCCGAAAATGAGGACTCGTTTGTTCTGCAAGCTACCGGCGGTTCGCACAGCTGCAGCAACTGTCGCGGTGGCGCAATTGGCCGGACACAGCACTTCATCGGCTATGTCGTTTTGAAGACGCACGATAGACGAACCGCTTTTGAGCACGCAATAATTCGCCAGTCCGCCGTTGGGGCCCACGTCGTCGCTTAACCGTTCGTGACCGTATTTCAACAGCGACTCGCATTTTTGCGGCATGCCATCATTACACCGTCGACAAAAGTGACAAGAAGCAGCAACGGACCATGTCACACGATCGCCTTTGCGAATTGCCTGCTGGCCCACGTCCAAGATGTCTTCGCTACCGAGTTCTTCGATGACTCCGATGATTTCGTGTCCGAGTATTGATGGTGTGGGACCTTCGCGATCACCATCAAACGTATGAATGTCGCTTCCACAAATGGTGCAACATGTAATTCGCACCAGAGCCTCACCAGGCTGGAGGCTGGGAACGCTGACTTTCTCGAGCGAAAGTGGTTGGCCGACTTCATGGAAAACCATCGCGCGGCAGTTGTTGATCGTCGAGTGCACTGTAAGCCGGCTACCGTTTGCAGAATTCAAACCATTACACCGTATGTTCGGCCATCCTGAGTGTCAAATTCGAATGACGAACGTGCGAGCCTGCCCTCGAACGGTAGCTAGTCAGGACGCCGCCGGTTACGATGCAGGCCCCTTAATCGGAGAGCATACATGAGACATACAACCTGGATATTTGCACTCGTCGCAGCCGCCCAGCTTGGCCTAGGAGATCTTCAAGCACGGGAACCGAAGGAACACGACAGTGACGTCAACTACAAAGAAGAACGACTGCCGAACTACGATCTTCCACCGCTGTTGTTGACGGCGGAAGGTAAGGAAGTGACAACTGCCGAAGAATGGCATCAAATTCGTCGGCCCCAAATCATGTCGCTGTTTAGCAATCTTGTGTACGGCCGCGTGCCCACGCCAGCGTCACCGATTGAAACGAAGTACGAAGTCGTGAAAGAAGACAAGAACTTCATGGACGGCAAAGCAACGCGAAAAGATGTGAAAATCTCGTTTCACAACGATTTGGGCGATGCGGAAATGTTGGTGTTGGTATTCGTTCCCAATGCTGCGAAGAAACCGGTTCCTTGCTTCATGAAACACAGCTTCAACAATACCAAATCAGACGATTTCAAAGCTTCCACGATTCGGCCCGGAAAGCTTAAAAATGGTTGGCCTCTTGGCGAGTTCTTTGAACGTGGCTACGGCTTCATCGCCGTATATCAACAAGACTTGGTCGGTCACAACGAGGTCAGTTTCCTTGGCGGAATTCATAAGCTGTTTTACGACCAAAAAAGTCAGAGCTTTCCCAAGGCTCACGAATGGGGTGTGTTGTCGACAGTCGCTTGGGGCGGCAGTCGAGCGATGGATTACTTGGAAACGGACGACGATGTCGACGCAACGCGAGTGGCCGTAATGGGGCATTCGAAAATGGGGAAGGCAACATTATGGACGGCCGCTCAAGATGAACGATTTGCAGTCGCCATATCCGCACAATCGGGCTGTGCTGGAGCTGCACTCTGGCGACGCAAATCAGGTGAGACGTTGAAGAAAATGGTGACCCGATTTCCTTACTGGCTTTGTCGCAATGCTTGGAAATTTGTCGAACAAGAAGACGACTTGCCGGTGGACCAACACATGTTGCTGGCCTGCATTGCACCGCGTGCAGTCTATGTTCATAGTGGTGTTGAAGACACATGGGCCGATGGTCGCGGTGAATACCTTTCCGCCTACCACGCCAGCGAAGTTTATCGCTTGTTGGGAAAAAAAGGGTTGGATTCCGAAGAATCTCCTCCCGTGGGAACGCGTGTGCTCGATGGTGACGTTGGCTATCACATTCGTGAAGGCGGCCATTCCATTCAACCGTTCGATTGGACAGCGTTCATGGATTTCGCGGACCGTCATCTCAAGAAGTAAACGAAGAAAGACGAACGATGCATTGCATTACTGAAGAGCGAGTCGAAGAGACGTGGAACACAGTGTCCCAAATGGGGCCGGAAAAGATCGTTGAATCGATGCTGGAGTTCTCCGAATCGCAGCCTCATTTACTGGGGTTTGTTATGGTCTTTGCGGAAGACTTGGACGAAGAAGATGCGAAAGAACTTTCGACCTACATGTTGTACGTAATCTATCAGATGTTCGTCGATTCGTCAGACAAGCCTGTCCCGCAAATCTCTGAAGATCAGATCAAGGCACAATACGAAGCAACGTGCGAGATGCTCGACAACCTGCATGATGACGACGAAAACGTTGATATGGAAATTCAGAATCAGCCCTTTGTTTACAAATACGTTTCGGAAACGTTGTTCGAAGACTCCACAGACAACGAAGACGATCTGAAAATATCCGAAGACAACGCCGGTGAAGTTTTCATGTTGATGAAGTGCGTGATCGACGCTATTGATTCGGCAACAAACTAATTTAGAGGTTGACCACGAACGATGAGCATCCAATGGTTCCCCGGACACATGCACAAGGCTCGGGTCGAGATGGCAGAAATCCTGCCAAAGGTCGATCTTGTCATCGAGGTCATTGATGCTCGAATTCCGTACAGCAGCGAAAACCCGATGCTCGCTGAATTGCGTGGCGAGAAACCATGTTTGAAAGTGCTGAATAAAAGCGATCTTGCCGACCCGGAACTCACCATTCAATGGCGAGACTACTTGGAACAGCAGCGGGGAGTGCGTGCTAGGTCGGTAACGACACAAGAACCCAAGCAGATCAAACAACTAAGTGGGCTCTGCGCACAAATGTTCCCTGACAAGCAGGCGATCGGTAAGAATGTCACCGCAATGATTTGCGGCATTCCAAACGTTGGCAAATCGACGTTGATCAATATTCTAGCCGGCCGCAAAGTGGCGAAAACGGGCAATGAGCCGGCCGTTACGAAAGGCCAGCAACGCATCAAGTTGCACAATGGCGTGGTGCTAATGGACACGCCAGGCGTCCTTTGGCCGAAGGTTGACAACGAAAAAAGTGGCTATCGATTGGCGACGATCGGTTCCATTAAAGACACCGCAATGGAGTACGAAGACGTTTCCTATTTTGCTGCCACGTATCTTTTAGAAAACTATCCAGATCGCTTGAAGGAACGGTACAAGTTTGACACCTTGCCGCCAGAACCGCTGGGTGTTCTTGATGCGATCGGGAAATATCGCGGATGTTTGAATAAACGCGGAGTGGTGGACTACGACCGTGTGGGACGCATTTTGTTGACGGAATTGCGATCGGGAAAGCTCGGAACATTGACTTTGGAAACGCCGGAGATGATGGAAGTGGAAAAAGCAGCGGTCGCCAAAGAGGTTTCGGAAAAGGCCGAAAAAAAGGAATCGCAAAAGGCGGAACGCAAAGCTCGGTTTAAGAGACGTCAGCGATAAGTCACCATAATTTCGCGACCTGGTAAAACCCGCGCACCTTTTGACAAGACACGGTGAAGGTATTCGGAAGTAGTCCGATAGGGAACCAAATTGTTGTAGCACGAACGATGGCCGTCATCGAAAGTCGAAACGATACCTGTTCTAAGAACAACCAACTAAACCGCATGGACGCATTGCTAGAAATCCTGCGATTAAATGCGATCGAGCCTAGCATCGAATTGCAACAACAGCTCCGCAAACTGATGGCACATGGAACGCTTACGGCAAACGGCGCCGAAAAAACATCTGCCGCCAAATTCATAACGTATTGTCCTTGCCCGAAATCGCAACAACGAACATCCACTTCTATTGTTAGCTCGCGCCTCGGACGCAAAATCGATCAACACGATGAGTTTTTTCGCGTTCTTCGGATCGCGTGCTCACAACTCAATCCACGTCGACAGGTCCTACTGACTGCAAAACGCACCACGACGCACTCCTTCGTTTCCCGCGCGGCCGAACTCTTTGGACTCGATGTTGTCGAAGCACAAATTGCTGCCCCGAATACATCGCTGGAACAATGGCTAGATTGCTGTTCACACCTTTCCACAAACGACACCGTATTGATGGTTTGGCAATTGCCCGATCAAAGTGCATCGCGTACGCCGACCCGCGATGCGGTCACCGTGAATTGCGCGGACCAAGTACTCGCGATTCACATGAGCAAAAGTGGAAACACAAACACTCTCCTGCGTGAGCGAGTCGAACAGCAGGAACCACCCCGCGTCTATTTGGCAATCGGCAATGAGCAGCTTGTCACGCAAAGTGTCGCTGATCCGCTGATGCAGCACGGCGCAATCGGATGGTATCTGCTGTCATCGAAAGGTGGTCACTCCACACGGTTGCTAAACGCCGAAGCGAACGAGAAACAGCCAGTCTACGGGCTGTCTGAACTGCCAGACAATCGTTGTTTCCTTACGCACTGCACGCGTGGACCGCATGGTCCGTGGCCGGATCAATCCGAGCCAGATTTTCTTGATGAACTGATTCTGGGGACGGCTTCGCGAGATCGATCCGCCCTGGCGGCGCTAACTCGAATCGTAGGACAACGCCGGATTCTGGCCACGGGAGAAGCAATCCGATCTGGTACACCGGCCGTTAGCCTGACATCTGTGCCGCTTTCGGAACTTCATTCGCTTCGGCAATTTCGCTCGCACCGAGGACGCTGGGATTTCGAACCATACGGCATCGCCATCGACCGTGAGTTGCTCGTCAATCATGGAGCTCGCCCAGCAATTTATGGCGACGAAGACGTATGGCGTTCACTTTCTACGAACGACCAGCCTTACTTTCAACGCATCGGTGAAAAAGAAAACTCAATCGACTGGCGCGTGGAAAAAGAGTTTCGCGTGCTGGGTGACATCGACTTGGATAGAATACCTACCGACAAAGCGATCGTATTTGCACCCACACAACAGGAAGCCGAACACGTTGCCAGCATCAGCAAGTGGCCCGTCGTTGTGATGAATCCTAAAACTTGAATGCTGAGGGCAATAGCTCCGGCATTTTAAACAACTGTTCTGGCTGTTCTTCCGTCACGTCGTGAATGATGATGACCGTTTCGTCGTCGGCAAATTCCGAAATGAATTGCCGACAAGCACCACATGGCGAACCTCCACCGGCCGTCGCTACTGCCACGGCTTTGATCTTCCGTTCGCCGGTACTTACGGCTTTAACGATCGCTGTCCGTTCCGCACAAATACACAAACCATAGGAAGCATTTTCGACGTTGCATCCTGTGTAGATTTCACCACTGCCCATCATCACCGCTGCGCCGACCTGGTATTTGGAATAAGGAGCGTAGGCACTTTCGCGAGCCGCGGTGGCGTAAGCGATGAGACTTCCGATTTGTTTGACGTCCATCGTTAGGTTATCCGGTCAATGATGAGGTCTTGTTTGGGCGCTGGTTCGTCTCTGATATCAAATGCTTCTGCGAGCAAAGTGGCATCAAATTGAGAGTCGGTGAAGACTCGCGTCAAAGGTTGCCCTACGGCAATAGGATTGCCCACCTTCACCTGCAATTCAAAACCCACGCTGTGGTCTATTTTATCTTCCACAAAGCGACGCCCGCCACCTAGCTGGATGACTGCGTTACCTAGCAATGCCGAATCGATCGCATGGATATACCCAGATTTTTCTGCCAACACATCGTGAGACTTCGCAACCTTGAGTGCGGTCGCATTCGCGCCGCCCTGCCCCGCAACCATTTGTTCGAATTTTTCGTACGCCGAGCCATTCATGATTGTGGCCAGTTGGATTTGATGCGCGTCTTTTTCATTGTTTGCAACGCCTTCCGAAACAAGCAACTCGTTGCCCAATCGAAATGACAACTCCAGTACGTCTGCTGGACCACCACCTTGCAGCACATCGATCGACTCTTGGACTTCCACGGCATTGCCGATGGTGTGACCAAGCGGCTGCTCCATGTTCGTGAGCAAAGCCGTCGTTTTGACACCCATTAGCTTGCCAACAGCTACCAATTCATTTGCCAGTAAACGTGCTTCTTCCACCGTTTTCATAACAGCGCCGCTTCCAACTTTCACATCCAACACCAACGAACTAAGTCCCTCGGCAAGTTTTTTACTCATGATGCTGGCGACGATAAGTGGTCGCGATGGCACCGTGCCCGTTACATCGCGAAGTGCGTACAGCTTGCGATCGGCAGGTGCAAGTTCCTCTGAAGCGCCCGTGACAACGCAGCCAACGTCGAGCGCCTGTCTTTGTAGTTCGCTCAGTGACAAATTCGTTCGGAAACCCGGAATCGCTTCGAGTTTGTCCAGCGTCCCACCAGTGATTCCAAGTCCACGGCCGGACAACATAGGCACGTGGAGGCCACAGCAAGCCATCATCGGCGCCAGCACCAACGAAATCTTGTCGCCGATGCCGCCCGTTGAATGTTTGTCAACTTTCGGAATCGAATCGTCCCAAGTCAACGTGGAGCCACTCTCCAGCAACGCTCGCGTGAGCGTTGTGGTTTCCTGCATCGTCATTCCTTGAAAGTAGATCGCCATCGCAAGCGCCGACATTTGATAGTCAGGCAAGTCGCCGTTGGTGTAGAGTTGGACGAAATCATGAATCTCGGCGTTCGTAAGCTCCACGCCATCACGCTTGCGACAAATCAGCTGCGCTGGGGTCACGATCGTTCTCCGCTCGCAGCCACGTTACTTGTCCAATCCAGCGACGAAGCCCAACAAATCCTCGCGTTCGATACACAGTTCTCGGTATCGTTTGAAGTCACCCAATTGCTGACTCAACTCAAACAGAGAAGGCGCGCGTCCGGTCGTCTGAATACCAGCGGGAATAAGACTGACAACCGCTTCGATTGCATCGGCAGGCCGACCAACGCGTGCGAGTAAATCAACGTACGTTTCGATCGCAAGCGTGCCTTCCTGGTGAGCGTCTGTTTTCTCAGCACGGTTTCGAAAATACTGAAGCGACCCGTCCATGTCTTGGCCAAGCAATGCAGAATAGAACTTTACATGACTGGGATACGTTTCCTCGAACGGCGCCGAACTGGGATACTGCAATTCGGGATGCAAGTGCAAACCGTAGTTCGCGAGATCCAATGCCAACTCGAGCGCCTCGCGGTCGACCAGCTCGATAGCAATTTGGACAGTCGACCCTAGATGCGAAGTATCAATGTGGTAGGAACCGTCGGCGAATAGAAAGTCGCGACCTTCCATCAACTCGACGAGACGATCTGATTCCGGTGCCTTGTCTTCTTCGCGCTGGATGTGCGATTTCACACTTTCCAGTAGCTCTTTGTGGACATGTTTTACAAGTCGACGACCCGTTGCGCGACGATCTTTCCTGCTTCGACCGTACATAGCATTTTGGATCGTCGTGATCGCGTTGCATGTCCCGTACTTTTCTAGCACGAGTTGATAACCCCGATCGCAATCGAGACCTTCGTACAACAGCAAGCCGATGACCGATTCGAGATTGTCATCGGTAACTTCCAGCTTGTTCAGTTCCGCCAGCACGGAATCGTGGTCCGTGAGATGTTTCAGATAGCCCCAGCTTTCCTGAACCTGTCCCGCGCGCATCAACGAAAAGCCCACGTCTGCACAAGCTTCCAACAATGCGTCTTCCAGCAACCGTTGTTGTTCTTCACTAAGCTTTGCAGCATCGTCGTACAACAACGGCAGATTCAGATTCTGCCGCGTTTGCATCTTTAGCACTTCGAACAATTCGTGATACCGTTGCTGTTTGCGCAAGGTATCTGCAGCCGTTTCGAGTGCGGCAGCCATGCCACCTGTTTCATAGTTCCCGGCAAGCTGTTGAAAGATATCAGTCATAAACTTGTTCACCAAAAATCGCGATGTGCTTTCCATCGTACCAGCCTCCTATTGCGACAAACAGTGGCAGGTTACGATGCAAGAATGAGCGAGACAAAGAATGACTTCGGCCAA
The DNA here is from genome assembly GCA_964397295.1 of uncultured Pirellulaceae bacterium. GTDB lineage: Bacteria > Planctomycetota > Planctomycetia > Pirellulales > Pirellulaceae > CAYNJG01. The sequence goes on along the minus strand of CAYNJG010000024.1, from coordinate 46,526 downwards.
CTGCGAGTTGCTGCGTTCGAGAGCCGGCGTGCTGTCGAAATGGGCCGGATGATTGAAAAGCAGAACGGCGTGGCTCATGTGAGTCCTTCGATGCGAGAGCTGCCGCTCAGCGAAAACGCACAGGCAATCGAGTTTGCCAATCGACTTGTGACAGGACAAGTCGACATCGTGATCATCATGACCGGCGTGGGTTTCAAGCACTTGCTGGCTGCCGTCGAAAAACGTTTTCCACGTGAGCGATTTCTGGACTCGCTCAGCGACATCGTAACGGTTGCTCGTGGGCCGAAGCCGGTCGCGGCAATGAAAGAGGTTGGCATCTCGGCCACGTATCGAGTGCCAGAACCGAACACGTGGCGCGATGTTTTGTCGACGATCGACCAAAACATGCCGATCACGAATAGCCGAATCGTTTTGCAAGAGTACGGGATCGCCAACCCGAGTTTGATCGCGGGACTGGAAGCTCGCGGTGCCATCGTCACGAACCTCAAGGTCTACAAGTGGGCGTTGCCGGAGGACATTGGGCCGCTCACCGAAAACGTAAAACGCATTAGTCGCGGCGAAGCTGACGTAGTCTTATTTACTTCTGCGCATCAGATTCGCAATATGCTAGAAATCGCCAAAGCGGAGTCACTCGAGTCAGAGTTGCGGACCGGTTTGCGAAACGCAATGGTTGCGTCAATTGGTCCGACGACCAGCGAATGCATGCGTGACTACGATTTGCCGGTCGACTTTGAGCCCTCGCATCCAAAAATGGGACATCTGGTCGTTGAATCCTCATCGACTTCCCAAAGTATCTTGAAACGCAAAGAACAAATAGCTTCCGTTATGTCACAACAAACCGAACTTGATACGAGCGCCCCGTGGTACGACAGCCCTTTTATGAAAGCCTGTCGCCGAGAACCAACAGAATACACACCAGTGTGGCTTATGCGGCAAGCTGGACGCTACATGTCCGAGTACCGTGAAGTCCGTGCGAAAACGACGTTCTTGGAACTTTGCAAAAACCCCAAGCTATGTTCCGAGGTCATGTGCACGGCGGTCGACAAGCTGAATGTCGATGCGGCGATTATCTTTTCGGATCTGCTACCGATCCTTGAACCCATGGGATTGGATCTGGAATACGCAAAAGGCGAAGGACCCGTAATTCACAATCCAGTACGTGAGTCAGCGGATCTCGATCGTGTTTTGGCGCTCGAAAACGTGGACTCACTGCATTTTGTGATGGAAACCGTCAGCCAAACTCGCGCGGACTTGCCGGACAACTTGCCGCTGATCGGTTTCGCTGGATCGCCGTTTACTTTGGCCAGTTACATGATCGAAGGCGGAGCGAGCCGAAACTACCTGCATACCAAGACGCTTATGTTCCGCGATCCGGGAGCGTGGAAATCGCTCATGCAGCGGCTCGCGCATTCGGTAACGATTTATTTGAACGCTCAAATTCGTAGTGGCGCTCAAGCTGTTCAATTGTTCGATTCTTGGGCGGGCTGCCTGAGTCCCGACGACTATCGCAAGTATTCGCTGCCATATGTGCAGCAGATAATCGAGGGCCTCGATAAGGGAACGCCTGTCATCAATTTTGCCACGGGCAATCCGATGCTACTACCGTTACTTGCGGAGGGCGGCTCGTCGGTGGTAGGTATCGACTGGCGCGTTCGGCTGGACGAAGCTTGGGCAACCGTGGGATACGACAAAGCGGTCCAAGGAAATCTGGACCCGCTAAGCTTGCTTGCGGATCGAGATACGTTGCAGGCTCGCGTCGAGGACGTGCTGAAGCAAGCCGGTGGACGACCTGGTCATATCTTCAACTTGGGGCACGGTGTGTTGCAACAGACTCCCGTAGAGAATGCGCAAGCCGTTGTAGAAATGGTCCACGAACTGAGCCGTCGCTAAACCGCCGCCATTTCAGCCGAAGTCTACTTACAGCCGCATCATCTGGCGAAAGGCCTGTGCGATTTCTTGCCTGCCCGTAAACAGTGAGTACACCACAGCGATGGCGAGCACTGATGAGAGAACTAAAAAACTGATGCCTTGCAGATTTGCCGGCTGACGATTTTCGCTGAGTGCCGCTGCCAGTCGCATGCGGAGTTTTACCCACCCGTTGAGTTCTTGATCAGTGCCAACAGCGGCCAACGTCACATTGCGAATACCGGGATGAGCATCGATTGCCAAATTCACTCCCAGCGAGGGAAGTGAAACGCTGTCACCTGCCCATCGAGCTTGGTCGTCGAGGCCGTTGATGACTTCTTTCAAGATCGGTCGCAGACGTTCGGACGTAATGTTGTAGACAACCAATCGCGGTCGAATGAGCAGTAAAACGAGCGTCACGATCAACGCGTATAGCACAAGTAGCGGAAGCCAAACCCAGCCGCCGATAAGTGCCGCCATCGCCTCGGGAAGAAACAATTCCATCGGGCCGCAAACCATGAGGCCCGAAATCGCGATGGCAAGTGTGGCTAAATCACGCGCCCCCGTCGTCAGAAACGGTCGCCGTCTAAGATTGATCCAGCCGATCAACAGCATGTACGCAGCGATGGGGACAACCGAAATGCAAAAATGAAGTGGGTCCATTCGTTATTTCCGTTTCTTGCCTTCGTCTTTCAACCACTCGTGAATCACCCAACCGACCTTGGCCAGCGAAAGTGCAGAACACTTGTCAGGCAGATCCTCCGTGGTATGCCAATAGTTCATGCGGCGATCAGGACTGCGGTAGGTAAAGTCGATCAGGTCGCAGGCCGGAATTTTCCCGTGCTTATGCAACATGATGTGATCGTCCAAGATCTCACCCGAATGAGGCTGATTGATGAACTCGCGCACGCCCAATTCGTTGGCCTTCTTCCAAATCGTCTCCACAATCCACCGCGAGTCTCGCCAGCGCAAACCGTTTCGCTCTTGATAGATCTCCAGCGACTGGTCGCCAACCATATCGAGCAACACTGCCGCTCGGTATTTGAAGTCTCGCTCTTTGTTGCCCGCGTACTCACGTGCAAACCACTCGGAGCCAAGGAAGTATCGATCGTTTCTGCTGTAGACTAGTTCCTCACCGTCAAAGAGCACGAAATCAACGCCGAGTTTGGAATCGAAGTCCTTCATATATTGGCCCAGCACAGCCAACACAGCGACGCCACTCGCCCCATCATTTGCGCCGATAAAGACTCCTTGTTTGTTCACGGGATCTTGATCGGGAAAAGGCCGCGTATCGTAATGAGCGCAAAACATAATGCGTTCTTTGCGTTCGGGATGCCACCGAACCACGATATTGGCCATCGGCACTGGACCGCCATTAACAGGGTGGCGAACGCGAAACTTTTGTAGCTCGACTTGTCCGCCCAACGCTTCGAAGTGTGGAACAAGCAGTTCTTGTTGTTTCTGCATGCCCGGCGTGCCGCTAACGCGAGGTCCGATCTCGCAAATTTTGTCGAGCCATTGTTTTGCCGCGGCGCCGTCGAACGGGATTTGCTCAAGCGTTAGCTCAGATTGGCGACTGACCCCGCGTGATTGTCCGTTCGTGTTTTGAGCAAACACGAAATAGCCAAGCGCCACGAGACAAAGCACGATCGACGAGCCGAAGAACAGCGTCTGTCCGCTGAGCTTTTTATCGGTGCCGTCTTGGTTGCCGTGGGATTTCTGGTTCAATTGACGCATCTCCCCTTCGGGGTCGGGTTAAAAATCCAAGCTAGACCATGGTGCTTTGTTCGATCTGCTTGAGCACGACCGCAGCTTGTTTGATCTCGTGTCGCTGTTGCTCGTTGGTATGCGTGAGTAGCGGTAGGATTGGCCCTGTCTCCGCAATCTCCGCTAAGTCTACCGCATCGTGCAAGACACGAATCGGATGAATCCCATTGCGAAGGTTTTCGAGTGGTTCGAATTGAGCTCGCAACTCTTCGGCATGATCGTAGTCTTCGGCGCGAATCGACTGCATCATTCTCATCGACATGCCCGGTGCAACGCAAACGCAACCGGAAGTGAATCCATTCAAACCGAAATCTCGCAGGTGAATAATCGCGGGCTGTTCGCCAATGCCACTGACAATAATTCGTGGATCTACGTGCCCGGTCAGCTCCTTCAGATAGTCGTCATTCGAAGTATCGTCGCGGACGATGGCGTATTTGATCATTGAAACACAACCATCGTCGACTAACTTCTTCACGGATGGAACATCGATCCAGCCGTCGTGTTTGATGTACAAAACGATGGGGACGCCCGCCACATCCACGAATTGGCGAACGGCGGTCGCGATGCCTTCAGGGTTGGCAAGTTCGCGATGCGGCAGAATCATGACGGTTGGAAAATCAAACTCTTTGACGATTTGAGCTTGGTCCATCATTGTTCCGTATGCAGGCCCGACGGACGGAATAATCCAAGTGTTTTCGTCGATGAAGTCTGTCAACATCGCTAGGATGTCAGCAAATTCGCTGGGGCGGATGTGATAAAAGTTTGCATTGCCGCCGTAGAGAAACGTCTTGACTCGTCCGCCTTTGATGTAGTCAACGATGGCTCGGTTGGCCGCTTTGTTCAACGTTAGATCGGCGTTTCGCGCGAGGGGCGGAACAGCGATAACCGACTGTGCGATTTGTTCGTGAGTAATAGTCATTTTAAGTTCGTCGATGACGCAATGTTAGAAAATGGGAGGCTCGGGCGTTCCTTCACCGCGATGCAGAAAGTCAAAATCACAACCGTCTTGAGCTTGCGTAACGTGTTTCTCGAACAGTTTTCCGTAGCCTCGATCATAGCGTCGAGGTGGTGGCGTCCAAGCGGTTCTTCGCGCTGCCAATTCTTCTTCGCTGACAAGCAATTCTAGTTTACGAGCTTCCACGTCGAGCTCGATCTCGTCGCCAGTCTGCACGAGCGCGAGCGGCCCACCGACGTGAGATTCTGGTGAAACGTGCAACACGCATGTCCCGTAGCTCGTACCGCTCATTCGCGCGTCGGAAATCCGCACCATGTCGCGGACACCTTGTTCGAGCAACTTTTTCGGAATGGGAAGCATGCCCCATTCGGGAAAGCCTGGCGCGCCCAGCGGTCCAGCACTGCGTAAAACGAGAATGTCATCGGCTGTGATGGCGAGCTCTTCATCATTGAGTCGAGCTTTCATGTCCGGATAGTTGTCGAAAACCACCGCGCGACCTCGATGCTTCAGTAATCGAGGTTCAGCAGCCGTAGGCTTGATAACGCAACCATCGGGTGCAAGATTGCCTCGCAAAACAAAGGTTGCTCCTGCTTTACCAACGGGATTGTCAAGCGATCGAATCACGTCGTCATCGATGACATTCGCCGTCGAAATATTTTCGCCCATCGTGGACCCGTTGACGGTCTTTGCGTCAAGCTTCAAAAGCGACTGGATTTGCGAAAGCAAGGCTTGGAGTCCGCCCGCATTGTAAAAGTCTTCCATCAGAAACTCACCGCAGGGCCGGATATTCGCCAGCACAGGGACCTGGTGCGAGACCTCATCAAAGCGATCTAGAGTCAGCGGAATTCCAGCTCGACGCGCCATCGCGATTAAGTGCACGATCGCGTTAGTGGATCCACCGATTGCCATGTCCGTGACAATCGCGTTGTCGAATGATGCCTGGGAGAGAATGTCGGACGGCTTGAGATTATCCCAGGCCATCTCCACCGCGCGACGGCCCGTTTGTGTGGCCATGCGCTGATGTTCGGCGATCACGGCAGGAATCGCAGAGGCTCCGGGAAGCGTGAGCCCCAGCGCTTCGGCAATCGAACTCATCGTCGATGCGGTTCCCATTGTCATGCAGTGACCGGCCGAGCGTGCGATACTGTTTTCGATTTGGCACCAAGCGTCGTCGCACAAGTTGCCAGCTTGGCGCTCATCCCAATACTTCCACGCGTCGCTGCCGCTGCCCAGCTTTGCTTTACCCCAATGAGCAATCAACATCGGGCCGCACGGAAAATAGATCACGGGAATATCCGCCGAGATTGCACCCATGATCAACGCTGGTGTGGTCTTGTCGCAACCTCCCATGAGAACGGCGGCGTCGATCGGATGGCAACGCAGGACTTCTTCTGCTTCCATCGCGAGCAGATTGCGATATAGCATCGTCGTTGGCTTCATCATCATCTCGCCAAGCGACATGACGGGCAATTCGACAGGGAAGCCGCCCATCTGCCAGACGCCGCGCTTGATGTGTTCGGCGCGTTCACGAAGATGCGAATGGCACGTATTCAAATCGCTCCAAGTGTTGAGCAGCGCGATGACGGGTTTGCCACGGTAGTCACCGTCATCGTAACCCATGCCTTTCAGACGTGAGCGGTGGCCGAACGAACGCAAATCGTCAGGACCGAACCAACGGTGGCTGCGGAGTTGTTCAGGAGAGCGTTTCGTCATGGTTGATAGTGGTGACTTTGGCCGCCACAACGCGTATTGAGTATAGAACCCGTAAATGTGGCGGCCTCAACCACCACTACGAACGGAGGATCGCGGATTGTAACATGTTGTCCTTCTAAGTGCGTGAAGCTATACCTCCCGAATTCACAGCGAGACACTGACCATGGATCCGCTTCTCTTGGCTGTGGCCGCATTTGTCGTTGTGATTGTTGGAGTGTTGTGGATTCGACTGCCTCCATTTCTGGCTCTTATTTTCGCTGCGTTGCTGGTTGCGATTGGCACACCGACGGAGCAAATCCGTGATGACGCAATCAAGCAGAAGGCAACGCGAGTTGGAAAAGTACATCAGAATACTTTTCGCTCAAACGATATCGGGAGTGGAGGGTACCTCGTTTTTCGGCAGCAGTCGGCGGGGCTTCAATGCGTGGGCGACATTGATACAAAGCGTGTTCCTGGTATGGGTAGTTCGGCGGGAGTTGGTACGATTCCTGACGGCGAAGTCACGTTTACTGGAACCGAGATTCAGGAAGGCGACTACCTGCTTCACTACCCCCGCGCAAGTGAAGCCGTAAGTGCTTCGAAGGTTTCGGCAGCCAGTCGGGTTGCTTTTGGCTTCGGCGATACGTGTCGCAAGATCGGCTTGCTGATTGCGATGGCGAGTGTGATTGGCTGCTGCTTGCTGGAGAGCGGTGCCGCACGTCGTATCGTCGACGCGACGCGTAGTGCGTTTGGCGAAGAGCGAACTCCACTGGCATTTGCGGCGAGTGGTTTTGTCGTCGGCATTCCTGTTTTCTTCGACACGGTTTTTTATCTGCTGATGCCGCTCGCAAAAGCGATGCGTGTGAAGACGGGCAAGAACTATTTGCTGTACGTCATGTCGATCGTAGTTGGCGCGTCGATGGCGCACTCGCTGGTACCTCCGACACCGGGACCGTTACTGGTGGCTTCGAAGATTGAAGGTGTCGAAGTCGTTGACATGATGCTGGGTGGATTGATCGTTGGTTTTTTCGCGGTTGCGAGTGGATATCTCTACTCGCTGTGGGCGAATCGGCAATGGGAGATTCCGCTTCGAGAAATCGCACACGAGGATGTGGTTGCCAATACATCGGACAACGTCTCGGACAGCATGTCGGACGCGAATCAAAAGCCGCCATCGCTGCTTGCCTCAATCCTGCCGATAGCTTTGCCCGTCTTCTTGTTGGCAGCGGGAACGTTGACGAAAAACCTATCGCTCGGTGACGAAGGGTTTTCCGGTGTCTTAAAAAACACGACAACGTTTCTCGGCGACAAGAACATTGCACTCACCCTCGCTGCGATCGTTGGCCTTGCGATATTGATAACGCAAAAGCGAAAAATCGGCGACTCGACCTGGACAAAGTCTGTACAGAACTCGCTCAGCAGTGGCGGAATGATCTTGCTGATCACAGCGGCCGGTGGGGCGTTTGGGCATGTGCTCCGGCAGTCGGGTGTGGCTGAGGCGATTCAGCAGCGGTTTCCAGCTAGTCGAAACGATATCGCGCTATTGGTCGTGGCGTTTGTGATCACGATGTTGGTCCGCTTCGTTCAGGGCTCTGCCACCGTGGCGATGATTACTTCGGTGAGCATCGTGGCTCCATTAGCGAGCGAACTGGCGCTTAGTTACCACCCGGTTTATTTGGCGTTGGCAATTGGTTGTGGCTCGAAGCCCTTGCCATGGATGAATGACAGCGGTTTCTGGATCGTGGGGCGAATGAGCGGCATGACTGAGGTCGAAACTTTGAGAACGTTTTCTGTCACGCTAACGATAATGGGTATGGTAGGCTTTCTAGTAACGCTCGCCGGAGCGGTCCTGCTGCCGTTCGCACTAGTGCCCTAGGCTGAGCAAGCGTTGTTAGATTTACCTAGGTTTGAAGATGTCCACTCCGCGTAGCCTGATCGATATTTCACTTGTCGATGCTCGTGAAGAAAAACTGCTTGCATCGTACGCGATGCACAGCAAGGATTCACTTGGCCGTCGCCATCCCGAGCCCACGCACTACTTTCGAGGCCCCTTCCAACGTGACCGCGACCGTGTACTACACAGTGCTGCCTTCCGACGACTCAACGGCAAGACACAGGTCTTCACCGGACAAGGTGATTACCATCGCACGCGTTTGACACACACAATGGAAGTCTCGTCGATCGCAAGGACGATTGGCCGTGCTCTGCGCTTGAACGAAGATTTGATCGAAGCATTGGCGTTGCTCCACGACATTGGTCATCCACCTTACGGTCACGCTGGCGAGGAAGCACTGGACGATTTCCTCAGCAACGATGGTGGTTTCTCTCACAACAGATTTGGACTGACGATTGTCGAAGAGCTAGAACAACGTTACCCAAATTATCCTGGTCTAAATCTGACGACCGAAGTGTTAGCGGGTCAGGGATTGCGAGTCGATAAAACTCAAACCGCAGCAACGCCACTCCTGGAAGTTCAAGTTGTTGATTTGGCAGACAGTATCACCTACGACGCGCACGATGTGGACGACGCCGTGGAGCTGGGATGGCTGCACATGGAGGATTTGCGTTCGCTGCCGATCATCGCAAGTTGCGAGGAAAGTGTAATTCGTCGCTATGGCAAAATAGAAGGTGCCGCATTGCGTCGGGCGGTCGTCCATGAACTCATCAATTTGCAAGTCGCCCACTTAATTCACGAAGCCGAACAACAATTGACCCAAATGGCCTCGCTCTCGGCCCAGGACGTATGTCAGGCGGGAGTCCGCATCGGAATTCCGAATTTGCTGGCGGAGGAAAAGAGGGGCCTGGAGACATTCCTCCACGAGCAGCTCTACCGGCATGTCGACCTCATGCAAGCTCGAACATTGGCCCAAGACAAGATTCGAAAGCTTGCCAAGATTTATCAGGATGATCCGAATAAGTTACCCTCGCTGTTTCGTTTACGTTGCGAGACTCATGGAACTTATCGAGCAGCGGCAGAATGTATCGGTGCTATGACGGACCATTCGTTTCTTAAGACGTATCAAAAACTTGCAGGGTAGCCTCGACCCCAGAATCGGTGATACGATTGAAGAGTGATTAGTTCAGTAGATTCTGGCAATCGCGCTGCGGGCAAAACGTGCAGTTTGACTGCGGCAACTGACTCCCCTCCTTAGGCTTCTCGTGGGTCGCCCACCATGTCACTTATTGTAATCCGAGCATTGTTCGTCCTCGTGGCGGCTGGACTTGCAGTTACGCTGCTTCGTGGCGATGAGAACCAGCTGAATTATCTGCGAGTTTTGCTCCCGATTATGGGACTCGCGATTGGCCTGATCGTTCTCGATATCGTGATCCCGATCAAACGAATCGAGACAATTACATCGATCTACTTTGGGGTCTTGCTTGGTCTTTTGCTGACATACGTTTTGGGGCTCGCGTTGACACCCTATTTCGTCAACGCCTATGACCTTCGAGCCGTACAGTCCGTGGTGGGGCTAGTCGTTGTTTACACGACCACAAGTTTCGTTCTGCAAACGAAAGACGACTTCCGTTTCATCATCCCGTACGTCGAGTTCGCGCGTGAAGTGAAGGGGCTGAAGCCTTATGTCCTTGATACGAGCGTAATCATCGACGGCAGGATTGCTGACGTGGTTGAAACCAACATGATGGACAATCAGCTGATTCTGCCACGTTTTGCCTTGGCAGAACTTCAGAACATTTCAGATAGCAGCGAAAAACTTCGTCGTGATCGCGGAAGGCGTGGGCTCGATATTCTGAATCGCCTACGCACCAATCCCGATGTTGATTTCAAAATCTACGAGCGTGAGACGCCGGAAATGGCGAATCAACCAGTCGATATGAAGCTAGTTTTGCTAGCAAGGCATCTTGAAGGCAAACTCGTGACGGGTGACTACAACTTGAACAAAGTCGCGCGTCTACACAGTGTCCCTGTCATCAACTTGAACGACGTGGCCAACGCATTGAAACCGGCATACATTCCGGGCGAGAAATTCACTGTGAAAATTGTTAAGCCAGGCGAGGAATCGGGTCAGGGAATTGGCTATCTGGACGATGGCACAATGATCGTTGTCGAAGGTGCTCGTTCACACATAAACGAAGTTGTCGAGCTCGAAGTCACAAGCGTTCTTCAAAAGAGTGCTGGCAGAATGATTTTTGGACGGTTCAGCAACACGCCCGTCAAAGACACCGAATTTTCGGCTGAAAACGCTTGAGAGTTTGTCATTTTCAACGATCATGTCGAAATAGGTGTCCCCCGGACAGGGGATTGTTTCGGTGGAAATTCTGACCAACCTATGGCGAATCGGATTGTTATCCGATACTATTAAGAAGCTTATCGACGGGCTAGGGAGCCCTACGGGTGTAAACCCTTACAACTCGATGAATGTAAATCTGGGTAGATTGAAATGGTGCGCAGTTTGAGATTCGCTTTTCTTTTCACTAGCGTTTTGTTAGTGGGATGCTTGGGTTCGGTCGAGAAGGTCGAGCAACCGACAATGGATCCAGAGGCCATGACGGACGGCGCCATGGAACTTTGCGATGCAGATGATGACGGTTTCATCACGAAGTCAGAAGCAAAAGCATGTCCTGCAATCAAGAATTCGATGGTCGATTTGGATGTCGATCCGAAAGACAACAAAATCAGCCGCGAGGAGATGCTCGCTAGATTCAATCTCTATGTCGAGACGCAACTGGGGCTTACTCCTGCATCGATTCACGTCGTTGATGGGAGAGGTGTTGGCCTCGTTGGTGCAAAAGTCCGGCTGGTTCCCGAACCATTTATGGAAGACTACATCGAAACTGCCGAAGGCTCTGTGATCGATCCGGAGAATGGCTATGCCAGCCTTTCCGTCGTCCCAGGAATGCCGGGGGTAAGAATCGGTTTTTATCGGATCGAAGTTACGTCGGATGACATGAAGATCCCGGCTAAATTTAATGAAAAATCAATCTACGGAATTGAGGTTCCGCCCGTTACCAGCGAGGCGGCCTCTGTGGTTCTCAAGATTAAATAACCGCGTAATTATTTTGCCAGCAAACGGGGCGTTAGTTGGATTGGACGAAGATCAAAGGGGCGATCGGTAGTCTGCTGAAACGTTTATTTCTGAAAGGTGTCTAAACATGAAAAATCGCAAGGGTTTTACGCTTGTTGAATTGCTCGTAGTAATCGCGATTATCGCGATGCTCGTTACTCTTCTACTTCCAGCGGTTCAAGCCGCACGTGAGGCTGCTCGCCGAACGCAGTGCATCAACAACCTGAAAAACATTGGCCTAGCGTGGATGAACCACGAAAGTGCCTACCAAAATCTTCCTAGCTCTGGCTGGGGTTGGCGTTGGGGTGGTGACCCTGATCGCGGATACGGCAAGTCCCAGCCTGGCGGTTGGGTATACAACATCCTTGCGTTTATGGAAGAAGGTGGACTACGCAACTTTGGTGCTGGTGAACAAGATGCCCAGAAAGCACAAGCGATGATGGTTGCGGCAGGAACGCCAATCTCGGTATTGAACTGCCCAACGCGACGTGAGTCTCGAGCTTATCCGCTCACTCGAAATACCTTCCTTTTCCACAACTTGTCAGAATGTCGGGCAAACAGCACGTGTAACTTGGCTCGAGCCGATTATGCTGCGAACAGTGGCAATATCAACCATTCAGAGACAGGGGGGCCTAGCGGAAACCGCGAGACGATTACGCCTCCTAGTCAAGAATCTAAGTTCGGCGACTCGACTGGTGTCACAACTCAGGTGAGCGAAGTTCGACTTGGTCAGATTGAGGACGGAACCAGTAAGACGATCATGGTTGGTGAGAAGTATCTAAACGCAGCAAATTACACCAACGGTAATGACCCAGCGGACGACCAGAACGCTTGGCCTGGTATTGACCGTGATGCGAATAACTACCTGGCAACGTCAACCAATTCGGCTACGAATCCAGTAGAACAACCTGAATTCATTCCACGCCGTGACGTCATTAACCTGAGTCTGAACTGGACGTTCGGTTCAGCTCACGATGCTGTTTGGAATGCCGTTTTCGCTGACGGACACGTTGAAAGCATCGAGTACGGTGCTGACTTCCGTGCACTTTGGGCGATGGGCGGTCGAAGCGACGGTGCGGTAGTTACCAACCCGTAAAACGCAGCCCCGCGTTCAGAAATAGACACTATTTGAAAAGAGCCCTCCAATCCGGAGGGCTCATTTTCGTTAATGCTTTCTTTCGTTCGAGTGCTTCCTGGATTAAAAAAGAGCTCGCTCGCTAACCACAGTTTGTTTGGTCCGAGCACGAACGACAATAACGAGCCCGAGCAACTACATTTTTGGAGCAACCCGTGACCCGTTTTAGCCTCTTCCTATACAGCCTGACTGCGATTGGATTTCTCACCAACCTTGGCCAAGCGGAAGTCAACGAATCTCCGATCGATATCTCAGTTGTGGAAGCGTTTTCAAATCTGGAAATCCCTCGGCCCGAGGATGCTCCACAGTTCCGCCCGATCGTCATCACGCATGCAGGCGATCAATCGAATCGACTCTTCCTGGCAACGCAACAGGGCGTCGTTTACGTCCTCCCAAACAAACATGACGCGACCACAGCCAAAATCTTTTTGGATATCGAAAGTAACGTTACTTACCGTGATAACAAAAACGAAGAAGGCTTCTTGGGATTGGCGTTTCATCCGGACTACAAAAACAACGGACAATTCTTTGTCTACTACACGACTGTTGAAGAGCCGCTCACGTCAATCATCTCGCGATTCACTGTATCCAAAGACAACCCAAACGTTGCCGATAAGAACTCCGAAAAAGAGATCATGCGAATCAAACAACCGTTTTGGAATCATAACGGTGGCAGCATCGAATTTGGTCCAGACGGCTACCTGTACGTTGGGCTTGGTGATGGCGGTAAGGGAAACGATACCCTAATGAACGGCCAAAACGTGCAGACGTGGTTGGGGTCGATTTTGCGCATCGACATCGATCGAACGGAAAAAGGAAAAGAGTATGCGATTCCCGCAGACAATCCTTTCGCTAATCAAAAAATTGCCCGCCGCGAAATCTACGCGTACGGTCTGAGAAACGTTTGGCGTCTGTCTTTTGACTCGAAAACCGAACTGCTCTATGCCGCAGACGTCGGTCAGAATCTTTGGGAAGAGATTAATATCATCAAGAACGGTGGGAACTACGGCTGGAATCTTCGCGAAGGCCAACACAAGTTTGGCCCCACCGGCGCCGACCCTCGTGAAGACCTGATTGAGCCGATCTGGGAATACAACCACGACGTGGGTAAGTCCATCACCGGCGGACAAGTCTACCGAGGTGGCAAGGTTCCTATGCTGGATGGATATTACCTCTACGCCGACTACGTTTCCGGAAAATTCTGGGCATTGAAGTACAACCCTGACAGCGGAAAAGTCGAAGAGAATCGGTCGATCAAGGGCGAAAGTGGCAGAAGCTACCCGATCATCACCTTTGGCAAAGACGAGCAAGGAGAAGTCTACTGCTCCGACGCCTTTGGCAAGATCTACCGATTCCAGGCAAATTGATCACCCCAAGGCGAGGTCGTGGCTACTTCCGAATGAATGAGCCCCGCCTAGGATTTAACGAACATCATCGCATGCGGCTTTATCGGATATCGCCTGCTATTGCTGCATTGAACAAAGACCCCACCACGCGTATATTCAGGGGTTCGGCAAACACCCTTTTCGAGAACTAATCGAATGACGATCGACAAGAGCCTGAAAATCCAGCGCGGGCTAATCAAAAACCGTAATGTACTCACGCGAGTTGAACGACTCCTCAAGCTTCAAGAGCAAGACCGTTGGCAAGAAGGCGACAGCATTTTTGGCCTTCCGAAAGTACGTGTCCAGAAAATCTCCTTGAAGAAAAAGAAGAAGGTTAAAAAAGCCGACGATGAGTCTTAATGAGTTCGGCTGGGATACTTACTTCGCTCGAAGTACAAAGATGCACTCCATTCATTGCCTAACTTCGAGCGGGGCGTTTCTTCCGGTGCTCAAATAACCGGAATGCCGCTTGTTAAGCAGAGCAAGCCGTGGAAAACTGCCTGCCTCGCGGCGGCTGACGACTTACTGTCCAGAACGCACGGAAAAAGAGCTTACATTCGCTGACGTTGTCTATTTGACTGTCAGCAGTGTTCAGAAAACGTTCCTAAGGCCGATCTGTGTGGTGTCTTACCACTTCTTGGGGGACGCGCTGCAACCGTTCAGATTCTAAACGGGCAACCCGCAAAGCACCTACAAAGGAATGCTGTCGCTCTTTGAGCATGAAAGATGCGACAAAGATCAGCGCAGCAAACTTGCCGTAGCCACGGCTCGTTTTTAATCTAGTAGATAGGAACAAATGTCGGCGGCACCTCGGGGCGGGGTTAGCTTCCAAAGAAGTAGGTACGGCCGTTATGGGACTGTTGAACAAATTCAAGTCGATGATGGACTCCGGTGGCGGCGGAGGCAAACTCGACGTCGATGCTCGCTACGAGATGTTGCGTAAAAGCATCTCAGGAACAATGTCGCAGTTTCGTATGGCTCGCGATCGGAAGACCGATGAAATTGTCGGGCTGAAAATCCTGGATGACGAGAAGACGGAGTTGTTCGAGTCTCGCTTCCAAGGCTTGGGAAAACCTTCTGAAGGCGAGATCGCGATGCAATTCGACCATCCGCATATCGTCAAAACATTTTCTCACGGTGTCACCACCAAAGGCGTTCCTTACGTGTTGATGGAGTTTCTCGAGGGCAAAGGCCTGAACTCCATGATCATTGCCAAGTCACCAATACTGGATGGCAACCGACTAACACTCATGAAACAAATGGCCGAGGCGATCGGCGTAGTTCACGAAACAGGTTTCATCCACCGAGACGTGTGCCCACGGAATTTCATCTGCAATGACGAAGGTAACTTCCTCAAGCTCATTGACTTTGGCTTGACGCTGCCGGCAAAAAAAGAATTCATGCAACCGGGCAACCGAACGGGAACACCACAATACATGTCCCCGGAAATCGCACGTCGTCGATCGACAGATCATCGCGTCGATATTTTTTCGTTGGGTGTGACGTTCTACCAACTTTGTGCGTTTGAATTACCTTGGCCCAGCGCAGACCTGACAGGAAAAGTGGCTTTACTGCACGATTCCAAAGAGCCAGTCCCGTTGAAAGAAGCAGCTCCCCGTGTCAATCCAGCCCTGGCTGACTTAATCCATCGTTGCATGTCAGCGAAACCAGAAGGACGCCCAGCGGAAGTGCCCGTTCTCATTCGAGAAATGTCTCGCATCCAAAGCGCCATGGTCTAGCTTGAAGACAGCGGCTAGTCGGGCAAGCCTTCAACGAATCGGCGCACACGCAAGGCAAGCATCTTGTAGTCTTTGCCAAAAACTCGCGTGAACTCTTTTACGCGATCCGACGAGCGATATTCCGTGACCGGCTTGTGTTTGGATACCAGCTTGAGGTAACGAATGTACTTTCGCGACTCACGCTCGGAAAGATAGAAAGTCAGCGCCCACGCAGTTGCATACGCGCGACCCGGATCTCGTTTGAACATATCATCGGATGCGATCACCGAAGCAATCAGCTCTTCTTCATTGCCTTTGACTGTCCGTTGAAATGCACGCATGCGACCGTAGTTGATTCGGTCTTTCGTTTGTTTATATCGAAACGAATTGTGAATACCTTTCGCTTCGAACAGACATCCGATCCCCTCTGCGATCCAGTAGGGCGTTTCTCCCCCGCGTACATGAATGCCAGTGTTGAACGCCGTTTGATGTGCGGCTTCGTGCATGACGGTAGCAAGATTCTCGGCCCACAGGGAGTTTTCTTTGCCAGTTCCACGTGTAGCATCATAGAGATAGATTCGGTTGGTCGTCGGATAGTAGACGCCGAGCGAACCGTTCGCATTCGACTTCAGGACGCGTCGGTTGTATTCCAAGTACTGCGACTTCGAGTAGAACACCACACTGACAAGCGGAAATTGAAGCTTTCCTGTGGAGTAGCCTCTGGTCCGAAAGAAATGCACCATCGATCGATAGAGATCCTCAAATCGATCCGCCCACAGATCTTTCGCACCGCGTGGATGGACAACCAAATAATTCCCCGTTCCAGTCACATCAAAAGACTTTCCAAATTCTCGCAGCAAATCACCCCGAACTTGGGACTGAGTACGGCTGCGGAATTTCGGTACAACCTTAGGATTTTTGATGTCTCTGGCTTTGATCTCAACCATGTAGCCGTCTTGTTTAAGGGCGACTACGGAATGGCGAGTATGGCCGAGAGGCAAGAATGTTTGCGTCTCGCCGTCGAACTTGAATTGCAGTCCCTGTTGCCCCAGAGCGAAATCACAGTTGCCCAAAACAAAGAGAACTGCCAGGGCGAACGCTAGATGCTTAAACATTTTCGACTCCAAATCATCGGCCATTTACGGGTTGCTTCGAAAATGTAGACTCCACGAACTAACTTCAGTGGCCTGACACTCGAGTACTTCGTAGAATCGAGTTACTGACACCCGCAAAGTCGATAAGATCGGAGATGCTATGAGACGAACAGCTTTAGTTGTGATCTGCTGTTGTTTTTTCGCCTCACAACTTGCATTCTCACAGGAGGAGACATCAGCGAAACCGGACGAGGCTAAGGTGCGAACCTTGATTCGCCAGCTCGATGATCGCGATTCATCCAAACGCGACGCAGCCGAAACTGCATTACGCGAACTCGGTCCCGTCGTGCTCGACTACTTGCCGACGGTCAACGATCGAACGGGCGGAGAACTCAAGGGTCGCTTGCTTCGAATCCGCGATCATCTTGAAAAGCTGCGTGTTGCCAGAACAACGACGGCAACACGCCTAACGTTAAAAGGCAAAATGAAACTCAGCGAAGCGTTGAAAGCAATTGAAGAGCAAACGAGCAACGTTGTCCTCGATAGCCGCCGCGAACAAGTCGATACGGAACTTGAGATTGACGTCGAAGATGAACCGTTCTGGATCGCATTCGACAAGCTATGTGACGCAGCCGATATAACAGTTTCCCCCTACGTTGGCGAGTCTCGAAAACTTGCGATCGTGGAAGCAGGCGAGGGAGCCGTCTCGCGAGTGGGTAGAGCCGCGTACGAGGGCCTGTTTCGAATCAACCCAACGTCCATCTCGTGCGAACGCAATCTAAGCAATGACAATGGAAACATCGCGAGACTGAGGCTGGAACTGTTATGGGAGCCGCGTGTTGTGCCAATCTTGATACGACAAGACCTTCAAAACGTAACGGTCGTCACGGACTCTCAAGAAACGCTTGGCTTACTGCAATCTGGAACAATACAGATTCCTGTTCAACCAACAGTTGCCTCGCTCGATCTTCGTCTACCAATCGAACTGCCGTCTCGAGACGCGACGACCATTGAATCGTTAAAGGGTGAGCTCGTCGCGATGGTGCCAGGCGGCGACGTGACTTTCGAGTTCAAAGACTTGGTCGATCTCACAGATGCCGAGCAGAGTCGCGGTGGTCTGACCGTGACGGTGGCAAACGTGCGGCGCAATGGTGACTTACAATTCCCTCAGATCGCCGTTCGTATTCGATTCGATCAAGCTGGTGAATTGATGCAGTCACATTTGGACTGGGTAGAAAACAATGTCATCAGCTTGCTAGACCCCAAAGGTAATCCCGCAGATGTCCCCAACTACGAACGGTATTTGGAACGAGACTCTGAAATCGGATTCCGGTATGTCTTTCCCGTCGAAACGAAAGATCTCACTGGTTGGACACTGTCGTACACAACACCGGCCGGAGTTTCGGAAGTGCCCGTGCCGTACGAAATCAAGAACATACCACTGCCGTAGCCATTGCTGCTACGATCACGACTACGTGCGCATTAGGAATCCCTGTTGGTCCATTTACCAAAGTGCTCTTGGACCTGTTCGACGGAGAGGATCACCGAAGGTTCCATCCGCTGCTCCATCAGTTCTTGAAGGGCTGAATTGCTTTCCAGGTGAATGTTGCGAATGGTATCTTCCATTGCCATCAACCATGCGGGTACTTCTAAGCCCGCACCGCTCGGTTCGTCCAGAAATACGTTAGCCTGCTCTTTGATCCGCTCGAACGTGGCTTGTCGAACATCGGCATCTGCGTCCAACGTCGCGGGGCCAATGAGAGAACAGATGTGGTCGATCAACAAAGGACGCATAAACCGTTCACTCAATCGCTTCGCGACCGACGGTAGTGTCATCGCGTATTTCTTTTGCAGTTCTTGAAGCCGCTCCATGTGCCGTTTTGATTCGGCACCAATCCGCTGTTGCAGACTGTTGCGCCACATTTGTGCCGCGTCTTCGCAACCGCGTTCGGCCAACACTTGGTGCGCGACAATTACGGGGTTTAGATTCCAAACGACGCGATCGTAGCTCACTCGCAATCGAAGAAAGTCAAGCAACGAGTACAACATGTCGCCTTGGTCCGATTGAGTCGTTGTACCGTTGTAGTCACGGTACTCCGAGTAGCTTTCAACGACTGCTTCCAAAATGAAAGTCAGTTTGTCTTCAACCTCTTCTCGATCCAAGCCGTTTTCCAAGGCATCCAAAAGTACTTGGTATTGGTCGTGGTCGCCGTATTCGAGCAGCTGTCCGAGCCATTCGTCGACGCCTTGGTGGAGGATGCCGCGAATGTTCCCAAGATTCAAAAACCGTTGTGTGAAAATGTCGCGCCCAAACTCTCGGATGAACTTGACCAGTTCTTCCCACGGCTCGTCGTCCATCACTTGTTCCAAAACGCTGAGTCGAAGCGTACGACTATGATCCAGCCAACTTCTTAGCAACGGTTCCATCATGCCTTCGACACATGTAACTAGCCACTCATCATTATTCTCGCCTTCGGCCTCACTTGCTTCTTTACTATCGATCAGCGCGTTGACAAGCGCTCGACAAGCAACTTCAAACAAGTTGTCGAACTCGGTAATCGCGCCGGCGCCGACAGGCGTTGCTTCCATCTGTCTTACCAATTCGACAAGTTCAAACGTTTCCGTGAGCAAACCCAAACGCGGAAGCCACAGCATGAGGTTTTGAATCAGCTGCTGCCTCGACTTGACGTGCACAATGTTCTGCGGCACTCCACCGCGATTCAGGGGCACGTATAGGATCGGTTCTTTCGACCAAGCGACCAGAAGCTTGGCCCACACTTTTTTCGCCACGTCAGGTTTGCCGCGTACACAAGCTTGCAGCAAATCGACTGGGACAGACCTCGTTTTGTCGTCCTTCCAAACTTCTACGTCGGTCGCCGCAGAGAGGAATTGCAAGCTTTCAACCACCGAAACATTGGCAGTAATAATTTGATCCAACAACGACTCTTTCGTCAGCCGCAATCGATCGTATTCGACCATGGATTCCGGATCGGTACCGGATCGAGAAAGCCGATACTGTTGCACCGAATGCATTAGCCGATCCAGATCTTTCGCAATCTTCTGCTGGTGATTCAAAGCGCCACGCAACAGATCGTGGATCGATTCGGAAACCTCTTTATCAATTGCATCGGGATCTTTTCGCGATTCGGCCGTCGTCCAAATAACAGCAACCATTTTCCAGATGGTCGCGAGCTGATCCAAAAAGCCCATATGCTCGACAATCGTCCGCGACATCTGTTGCAGATAGTCTTCGTTGGACGAAGTATCGAAATCGAAGACGCTGCCTTCCATGCCATCGTCGGTGCTATCTCGATAGACGACGTTTTCGTAGGCCGCGCTGAAGAGTTCTTCTTCCTCCTCTTCCTCAGCCTCGCCTTCGGGCGTCGCCAGCTCTTCTGGCTTCGACTCATTCGAATCTTCGACGCTGAATTCAGGAACTTCCCAAAACTCGCCTGCATTGGCTTCCAGATAATCAAAGAAGCGTCGAATCCGCAGCCAGCCGATACGCTCACCGTTTGGCACGGTACCAGTTTCTTTGAAAGTCGCCGCCAACCATCGCAACGACAACTGAAAGAACGACGTTTCGCCATGCTCAAGCGGAATGTGGTCTGCTTGGCTTAGCCAGTGCATCATCAGGCCTAGCGATGCAACTTTGTCGTCTCGCAAAAGTAGCGTGTTTACCACCAACCAATAAGCGCGGCATGAATCAAACTTTTGCACATGCGGAGCCCAAAACCCAATGTCTCCCGTGGCTTCGCCCTGCTGCTGCCAGGCCTTCAGAGCTTCAACAACATTGGAAGCAGCCTCAAAAACCTCCAACGGATTTTCGGCATCCACAGAATCTATTTCGTGTGCGGCAAACTGATGCCACCAATTTGAAAACTCATCAAATTGCGACTTCGTTTTTTCTGCAAGCTCCGTCTGCTCGGTGGCCACCGCTTTGCTCCAAAGCTGCGCGTACATTTCAACCATCTCTTCGACGGCTACGACCAAATCGTCAATGCGAAAATCGCGAATGCTGTTTTCGATCTGTCCAAACAGACTGAAGTTTGCATCGAAGCCGAGAATATTCCACGGATCAACAATAGCGCCGCACTGAACGCCTCGATGGATTCGATCTCGTGTTCGAGTGAGCGCGTCAACGCTTGTTTCAAGATCGTCTTCACGAATAGCCCGCTTCGCTTCTGTAAGGCCACAGTCAATTTCACAGTTCAATCGTGCCGAAGGAACCTGGATCAGCGTCGTTTGCTCATCCGCGGCGTCGGCGTAATCCATGCGAGCATAGACGCGTGCAAGGTGGACGCGTTGTAACTGAATCGCGCGACATTGAGTCAGTTCTCGATTGAGTGCTTGACGTGCACCACCGAACGGTTGCTGCAAGCGCTTTGCTTCTTCACGAAGTCTTGCGCCATGCGTTCCTTCAATTCGCTCGATCAGTTGGTGATAGAACTGATCACGATAGGCAGCGATTGACATGAGCAAGTTGCCCAGCGAAATCGTCGAATCATGGGTTTCCGGTCCGTAGCCACTGATCCCCGATGACATAAGGACGGTTCCAGCCATCACCGCCGCCGCTTCGATCAGCAACTCTTCCTGTGGCAAGTTACTTGGTTCGGTAATACGTTTTGACAAGCAATCAATCGTTAGTTGCTGCACGACAAATCGGCGATAGTAACCGCTGCCGTCGATACAATGCGGATCCCAAAGTCCGAATTGATGATTGGGGCGTTTGCTGGCGGGATGATCGAAATCGTACGCTCGCGGATCGATCGCCAACTCGTCCAAATGACTGGGGATAAAGTACGCCGCGCGAAGCAGCGATGGATCGGTCTCATCCAATAGCTTTACGCACTGCTCAACGACGGCTCGGTATTTTCCTTCAGCCGCACCAACTTCCGCGACATAAATCGGAATAGGCCTGATCCATTCGTGCGGATAAGGTTCGATCTTCTTTGACGAAAGCGTCGCAACCGGTCGATAGCCTACGTAGTCGTTGAGATTGGCAAGTGCAAGTTTGATTCGTTCTTGTTCATCGCCGGAATCGACAGCCAAGAGTGACTCAACCATTCGACCCGTGAAGTGGCTGTTGAATATGTCCTCATCAGTTTGATGGGCGAGCAACTCTGAATGGTGCTCGAGATAGGCCGGACAGAATTTCATCATCAAATCGATGATCTTGCGGGCTTGCGTAGCGTCCGCGAACGTTGGTGACGTTTCCTCCAACGTCGCTAGTTCTGAGCGTAGATTCTGCCAGACCGTTATCCAGGTCGGCTGGTCGGTCGCTTTGTTGCTTTCCCTTTGGAAGAGGTCGCGGAGGGCGTGAAAGAATTGGGCATCATGAGCCCCTGACGAGAAATTCAGGTAACCCAACACGCGTTGCGTCGCTTCGGCTCGGGAACCGTCGGAATCATCTAGTTGCGAGCCCATGTAACCTTCCTTGCCGCCGTCAAACGGCAACCAAATCCTAGAGAACCGTCATCCTAAGTTTACGTTCGTGAGGGGTCCATGGGTCTCGTGAGTGTCTTGGCGAGCGTCCCACGCCGTCAGTTAGTAGTCGTCGTCTACTAACAGAACTGAATCGAATGTTTTTCGACTGAACTTCTGCCCGTTTCGCTTGTAAAGATCCTGAATCCGGGCCACGACCAGGCCACGAAACGTCTCGCCAAATCTTTGGGTGCGATTTCGGATTCCTTCGAGTATCATGGAGTTACGGCTGGTTCTACCAGTGATTCTCTTTCTGTACTCACATGCTTCCGCGCTAGATGTGCGGATAAAAGAGGATCGTTTACCCATCAACGACGCACGGACTCTGCAATGATTCGCAAGAACTCCCGCACCAAAACAAACCAGCTCAATCCAAGCGTTCGCGCTCTGCTTCGCTCGACGCTGTGTCTCGCCCTATGTATGGCAATGTCAGTCGCAGGTTACGCTCAGCTGAACAACCCTGAACGATTAGGCCTAACCACGGTTTGGACAAAGGCTGCGGGTGTTGGAGCCGGGGGCGAAATAACCGGCGTGCATTTGCATGTCTCGCCCAAAAACGTCTACAGCGCGACGGAGATTGTGGATCGACTGGGGCGCCGACAGTTCTTCGCGGACAACGTCGTTCCGGTTAGTCGAGCAGGCTACGATCAGACGCAACGTTTGACCGATTTACGTAAGGCAGATTTGGAAACGCTTGGACTAGATCCTCGCGTGGAACAGCACTCGTTCCCTGAAGCAACACTCTATGTTCGTAGCAGTTCGGGTACCGTAACAGCACTCGACGCCGAGACCGGACAGTTGAAGTGGTCGACGCAAGCCGGAACGGCAGGCTATCCCAGCCATTCGGTTGCGGCAACGGATGACTACGTTGTTGCCATAAGCAGCACAACGCTCTATCTATTGGATGCCCAAACCGGGCAAGTACTGGAAACTTCTTCCACATCGAGCATTCCTAGTGGTACGCCAACGATGGATGGCGATTTGGTCTACGTACCCATGTGGAAAGGTTTGATCGAAGTCTTCTCCACAGATAATTTTGGCCGCACGAAATTCACGATGGGAGCGACGAGTCGCATTGTCGGCACTGTGACGATTGGCCCCGATGTCGTTAGTTGGGCAAGTAAGCGGGGAGACCTCTATGTCGGCAATCGCAAAGGACCGGGTCTGAAGTATCGATTCCAATCCCCAGACAACGTGGCCTCGGCACCAGCGTTCTATGAAGGCTCGTTGTTTGCAACTTCGTTGGACGGATTCGTTTATGCCATCAGCGATACCGCGGGACAATTGAAATGGCGTTATGCCGCAGGTGGACCGATTAGCGAATCTCCGTTGGTTGTCGACGGTACAGTTCTAGCCATCTCCGACGACGGACAACTGGTTTCCTTGGACGCGGAGACCGGAGACCTAAACTGGTCCGCCAGCAACGTGCGACGATTTGTTTCCGCGAGCAAGAGCCGCTTGTACTGCGCGACGCGTGACGCCCGACTGGTGGTGATTGACACAGCCACTGGCGCACGTATTGGATCGCAACAAATGGGCCGCAACGACGTGTCCTTCGTCAACACAAATACTGATCGACTATATCTGGCAAGTGCCAGTGGAACAGTTCGCTGCTTGCGAGAATCCAATCAGCGTTGGCCCGTCGTACGACAAGTGGTCCTCGATCCGGTAGAAGAACCTGAGATGATGAAAATGAAAACCGCTGAGCCAGAATCTGTTTCGCCAAGTGCGGGTGACGAACCACCAACCGACCAGGAAGAGGACGTATTTAGTGGAGCTGAACCTGACGGTCTGGGAGATGCTGAAGACGAGAGCGATCCGTTCGAGGGATTTGGCGATGATTCGGGCGACGACGACGCAGGCTTCGGAGACGACGGAGACGAAGATCCCTTCGAGGACTTCTGATAAATAGCACGTCGGCCAATTCTTTTGCGCGAACGATGACTTCTGCGGACTTGTTTGGGAAGTTTGCGCTGCGCGGGTTGACCAGATATCGCTGAACGCTTACACCAAGCGAGTAAATCCAACTTGATGGCTGGAGGACGGCCGTCGAGCAATTCGCTTCGGGGGAAAATCTATGTCACCACGCATCGAGCGTGCATTGATTAGTGTCAGTGATAAATCGGGACTTGCGCCATTCGCTGCCGAACTGCATCGTCTAGGAATCGAAATC
The DNA here is from genome assembly GCA_964397295.1 of uncultured Pirellulaceae bacterium. Taxonomy (GTDB): domain Bacteria; phylum Planctomycetota; class Planctomycetia; order Pirellulales; family Pirellulaceae; genus CAYNJG01. The sequence goes on along the minus strand of CAYNJG010000024.1, from coordinate 22,194 downwards.
TACAGCACCGGCGGCACATCTCGGTGCTTGCGAGAAGCAGACATTCCGGTGCGAGATGTTTCGGACTACACCAATTTCCCGGAGATGATGGACGGCCGACTAAAAACTCTGCATCCGAAGATCTTCGGCGGCATTCTCTGTCGTCACGACAACCCAAACGACATGACCGCGATTGCAGAGCATGGCATTGAGAGTTTTGGGCTGATCGTCGTGAACCTGTATCCGTTCCAGGCAACCGTCGCCAAGCCAGACGTTACGTGGCCCGAAGCGATCGAGAAGATTGATATCGGCGGCCCAAGTCTCGTTCGCGCCGCGGGAAAAAATCACGCGTTCGTCACGATCTCAACTTCCCCGGATCAGTACGATTCGATTTTAGACGAACTCAAAGACGGTCAATCAACTTCGCCCGAATTGCGACAGCGATTGGCCAAGGAAGCGTTCCAACACACGGCACAATACGACGCTGCGATTGCTCAGTTCTTCGTGAAGTCGTCCGACCAAACGTCCAGTCAAGAAGCCACTGAGTTTCCCACGTCAATGACGCTTTCACTGGAACGCAAAGCGATACTGCGATACGGCGAGAACCCTCATCAGTCTGCAGCGGTCTACCGTCAGGACGGCGCGAGCACCGGGTCGAATCTACTTTCCGCCAAGCAGTTAAACGGCAAAGAACTCTCGTACAACAATTTGATGGACGCAGATGCCGCATTGTTCATTGCCCGCAGTCTGCCCGGCAATGGAGTGTCGGTCATCAAGCACAGCAATCCTTGCGGCGCCGCTTCTGGCGCAACAATCAGCGAGGCAACAAAAAAGGCAATGGACGGCGACCCGGTAAGCGCATTCGGTTCGATTCTCGGTTTCAATCAACCGGTCGACGCTGAGTCCGCAGAAGTCTTGGCAACACCCGGTTTGTTTGTCGAAGCTATCGTGGCGCCAAGCTTCTCACCCGAAGCCGTTGAAATTCTCACGACGAAGCCAAAATGGAAAGCCAACGTGCGTTTACTCGAAGTTGGCTCGTTAGATGTGCCTGCGCAGGGCACTCACTATCGGTGTATTGACGGCGGGATGCTGGTTCAACAATCAGACATCCAACCAGATATCTACAGCGACTGGAAGGTCGTAACCGAAACGCAGCCCACCGATCAACAGCTGGACGAGTTGCGATTCGCATGGGCGGTCGTGCGACACGTGAAGAGCAACGCGATTGTGCTTTGTCGTGAACAGTCGTTGGTTGGCGCAGGTGCGGGCCAAATGAGTCGCGTTGATTCGGTGCAGATCTCCATTCGCAAAGCCGCAGACCGAGCTCAAGGTTCGGTTCTAGCTTCGGACGCGTTCTTCCCGTTCCCTGATTCAATCCACGAAGCCGCGAAGGCTGGCATTGTCGCCGTCATCGAACCCGGAGGCTCGCGGAAAGATGACGAAGTGATTGCTGCCTGCAACGAACATGGCTTGCCCATGATCTTCACCGGACGTCGGCACTTCAAACACTAGGCATCAAGTGAACCGACGGCATGGCCGCGGATAGTTAAACAGATGAGTACGATTCTCGATAAGATCGTCGCCAAGAAGCGAACCGAAATTGCCGATGCCAAACAGGCTATCGCAGAACAGAGTCTTCGTGAGAAGCTGGCGGACGCGCCAGCGGTCCGATCGTTCTTTGAAGCTCTTTCCGCGACGGGACCGATTAAGCTCATCGCCGAAGTAAAAAAAGCCAGTCCTTCTAAGGGTGTGATCCGCGAGGACTTCGACCCCGTCGAGATCGCAAAAACCTATGCCGCGAACGGTGCCACATGCATTAGTGTTCTGACGGACGAGAGTTTCTTTCAAGGCGACCTCGCCTATTTGTCCGCGATTCGCGAAGTCGTGGACGTCCCGCTGTTGCGAAAAGATTTTATCTTGGACACGTATCAGTTGCTCGAGGCTCGAGTTGCCGGCGCGGATGCGGTGTTATTGATTGCCGAGTGCTTAGACGATTGTAATTTACGAAAGTTGCACAACGAGACGATCGAGTTGGGAATGACCCCGCTAGTCGAATGCTACGAACCCGACAACGTGAATCGGGTCTTGGAAGCTGGCGCGACATTGATTGGCATCAACAATCGCGATCTACGAACATTCGAAACGGACCTGAATCATACAATCCGTTTGCGGCAAGAAATCCCCGATGATCACGTCGTCGTCGGAGAAAGTGGCATTCACCGTCCGAGTGACGTAAAGTTGTTGGCCGACAACAATGTGGATGCGATTTTGGTTGGCGAAAGCTTGATGTCAAAACCGGATATAGGCGATGCCGTTAAAACACTACTCTCACTGGCTACCTAGGCTTCGGCTGTTCTTTTTCGTACTCAGTATCGTCTGGGCATCGCCGTATTCGTTGATCGGTATTCTTGTTGGCGGCATCGGTTGCTTGACAGGTGGACGGATGCAGCGAAAAGGCTGTGCGTTAGAATTTCATGGCGGTGCGACGAACTTATTCTTGAAACACATTTGTGGCGAGTGGGTTTCTGCCATTACGTTTGGTCACACGATCTTGGGCCAAAACCCCGAACTGCTCGAAAATAGTCGTGAGCATGAGTGGGTTCACGTTCGGCAATACATGCGATGGGGACCACTGTTCGGTCCAGCGTATGTCCTTAGCTCGATTATCGTTTGGTGCCAAGGCAAGCGATTTTACAGAGACAACCATTTCGAACGCGAAGCGTACGGCGACTAACTACTCCTAGAATCAGCCAAAAGCGACATGTTCTCCAACCACCACGATGTTGGCCAAAGCCTCGTTTGTCCCTAAATCCAAGTTGGCAAAACGAGCGTATCCATTTACATTGCAACTACTACTGTTCGATGATCAGTGGCGATCGCATTGCAACACAAGGAAATCGAAGATGAAAATTATCGACGGCGCGAAGAACTTTAAGGCAAAAGTTTATCCAGACATGAAGGAGACTTTTACCAAACTGGAGTCTGGACAACAGCCTGAAGTTTTATTCATTACGTGTTCGGACTCGCGAGTCGTGCCGAACCTAATCACACAGACCGATCCCGGTGAACTCTTCATCATCCGCAACGCGGGCAATATAGTCCCGAAACCAGGAAGCGGAGAGTTGGGTGTCGAAGCAACCATTCAATACGCCGTTGATGTACTGAAGGTCGACCACATCGTAGTTTGTGGTCACTCACATTGTGGTGCCGTATCCGGTTTGGTGAATATCGATTCGCTTGAGTCTCTCCCCATCATTCGTGATTGGGTCAAACGCAGCGAAGCAATTTTGGATAATGAGGAATGCAAGTCCGACATACCGAAAGCGATTGCCGCCAACGTGGCTTTGCAGATCGAGCACTTGAAAGAACATGCCTGCGTGAAGGGCGCGTTAGACGAAGGCCGACTAGAGCTACACGGTTGGGTCTATCACTTTGAGAGTGGCAAGGTCGATGTGGTCAAAGGGGATGGTGTTGAAGGACTCAACGACTGACCTAGTCAGATTGCCATCATGCAAATTGCGAAGAAGTGCGTAGCTGCGGCTGCGATTACCCATAGGTGCCAAGCAGCGTGAAAAAACTTTACGCGTCGATCATTGATTAGGAATACGACGCCGATGGAGTAAAGCACGCCGCCTGCGAGTAGCCAAAGAAAATACTCCTGGGTTACGTTCCCGATCAGAAACATGGCCGGGCCCCACCCCAATGCCAGGTAAGTTGCGGTCGTGATTGAGTTCACTTGCTTCTTCGCAATCACTTTGTAGTAAAACCCATACGTCGCCATGATCCAAACGAACGCGAGTAAACCTATCGCGTTCGTTTTGGCGCAAAACGCGATGATTCCTGGCGTGTACGTACCCGCGATCAGCAGGTAGATCGCGCCTTGGTCCCAAGAACGCGCTAAAGTCAACCTCTTGGGTTCTTGGACCATATGAGACAACGTGGACATTGCGAATAGGAAGACCAACGCAATCGCGTAGACACAGAATCCGATTCGTGTCGCCGATGATGAAAAAACTTGCGTAACCAATACGTAGGTAGATGCAATGGCGGCAACAATGCAACCCAAACCGTGCGTGGCAGCGTTCACCAGTTCTTCTTCGTCTGAACGTCTCACGTTTTCAACTGGGTTCGACATTCTTCGTTTTCTACCGATTCAGTCTTTCAAGATGAGCTTCGCGACTTTTCGACCGGTGACACTGAGCGGATAGCCATCGAGTTCGTCTTTTCGAACCCAAGCTAATTCTGCTCCGCGTTTAAGCCGACCAGAAACAAACGCGGCGGTTCGACAAGTCAGTGTGATGCGATATTTAGTTACCCCGTGTTTGAGTGTAGCCAACGTATCACCGACGTTGGAATTGATTCCCGTCAATTCCAAGACTTGTTTTTGGTCACTGTCTTTTCTGCTGTTGGTTTCGAAGCGAGGAAAGTCCCAAAGACCCGCCCAACGCTCGCCTTCTTGGCATCGCCGCAACAAAACTTGCTTGGATTTAAAAACGACAACGACCGTTTCCGCCAAGTCTTCGTAGACCATCTTCTTTTTCGCAACCGGAATCGATTCTTGCAATCCTTGTGCTCGAGTCGAACAGATCGATGCCACCGGGCAGATCAAACATTTCGGCGCTTTTGGTGTACAGATGGCACCACCCAGTTCCATCAATGCCTGATTGAACAGACCGATTTCAGTGCGAGGCAGCACGTCCTCTGCGAATTGCCACAACGGTGCCTGACCCTTTTGCGTCGTCGGGTCGACGTCGTAAGCCAACAAACGGCAGTGAAGCCGAATCGTATTGGCTTCGAGGATCGGCTGTCGTTGATCGAAAGCAATCGAAAGCACTGCACCGCGTGTGTATCGACCAACACCGGGCAAAGCATCCACTTCGTCAAGAACCGTTGGGAATACTCCATCGTGAAGTTCAACGATTTGCTTTGCCGCTTTGTGCAACTGCCGTGCACGACGATAGTAGCCGAGTCCTTCCCACATTCGGAGCACTTTCTCTTCGTCGGCTTTCGCGAGGTCAGCGATCGCAGGGAACGCGGCCGTGAATTTTTCGAAATACGGGATCACCGTCGAGACCTGAGTCTGTTGCAGCATGACTTCGCTGATCCAAATGTGATAGGGATCGCGAGTTCGACGCCATGGCAGGTCCCGCGCATGGGCGGCGTACCATTTTTTGAGTTGTCGACGGAACGTTTTCTTCCACGCTGCGTCGGGCATAACAGTGGCCATACGTTTGTTACGAGTCGGCTAGAGGAGGTGAGGCCAAATTGCGTCGGACACGATCAGTCCCTTTTTTGTCAGTCGAATCACTTCGTCATTCATTTCGAGCAAGCCTTGCTCAACGAGCCTACTCAATGGTTCGCCAACGAGCCCACTCACGGTTCGTCCGGTGGCTCGATGGAAGGCCTCCAAGTTTACGCCCTCCAACCGCCGAAGTCCGAATACGAGTCGCTCGTGAGCGAGTTCGATGTCGCTCAATTCGTCGCTCTCGTCGATCGGCGAGTTGCCGGCGAGGACCGACTGAAGGTATTTCGTCGTGCTTCGATGATTGGATTGTCTTTTGCCATCGACGAATGCGGAAGCACCAGGACCAACCCCGAAAAATGGATGACAAAACCAATAGTTTTCGTTGTGACGACAACGATGGTTGGGTTTTGCAAAGTTGGAAACTTCGTAGTGCTGGAATCCAGCATTGCCGAGCGTGTGCATCGCGAATTCGTACATCGCAAGCTCGGTGGTTTCAGCAACGGGCTGGATTTCGTCCTTCTGCTGCCGAGAATAGAAGCTCGTCCCGCGTTCGTACGTTAGGCCATAGGTCGACAAGTGATCAGGATTCAAATCGAGTGCCTGCTTCAAGTCGGCTTGCCATTGCTCGAGCGTTTCTGTGGGCGAACCAAAGATCAAATCCAATGAAAGGCTACGAACCACCGGGCGAAGTGACTCGATGCATTCTGCAACACAGTCTGCCGAATGCGAACGTTCAAGTGTTTGTAACTTAGCATCGCGAAACGACTGCACGCCCAGGCTGACACGATTGACGCCAGCTTGTTCGAGGACGTCCACGGTTTCTGCATCGATATCCTCGGGGTTGGCTTCCGTCGAAATCTCGGCAGTGGAACTAGGGAGAAACCATTTCTTCACTAGCTGAAAAAAGCGGGACAACTGCTCCGGCTTCAAATGCGTGGGTGTACCCCCGCCAAAAAACAGCGTGTCCACCGGTTGCGGTTGGCCCAACCACGACAGTTCGATCTCAATCGCTTTTAAATAACCCTCGATCAGATCGTCCCTACCGGCGATCACCGTGAAGTTGCAGTAGCCACAACGGTGTCGGCAGAAGGGCACATGCACGTAGGCAGATCGAGGTCGCGGGTGGTTCATAACCACAAGTGTAAACGATCGTCGAGCATATCCGGCAGCGCCTTTTTGACGATGCGTTGGACTTGCTTCGGATGATAGCGCGTACTGAGATGACCAGCAATGATCAGTCTGTTTTGGAATCGCTCACGCCGTTCGACCAAGTGATCCAGGTGGATATGTCCCAGTTTGCGAATCATCTCCGGGCGATGATCGGGGGCAACGAAAGTGAGTTCGGTGATCAAAACATCCGCCTCGTACATGACCGGATTGTCATCGAGACCTTTCGGCGTGCTATCGCCAAGGTAAGCCACGCGCGGGATGCGAATCTCTTCGGAAACCTCATTGCCAGCCAAGCGGATATCACGGATCTGTTCTCCGGACAATTCACGGTACTCGGGCTTGAGCTTCTTTCGTCGCTCCCAAACGACATATCCAAGCGAAGGCACGCGATGATCGGTTGCTACAGCCGTAACCACGTTTTCGCGAGAGAGTTTGATTTCGTCGCCAACTTTTACACCGATCAGCGAGCAAGGAAGTCGGCCGCGATCCAACCGACTGAATGCGCCGAGTACTTGCTTGACACCGTCCACACACTGTTCGGGCAAGTAGATCGTGGGAGGTTCCATTTTCATCATGCGGCGACGTGCAACGTAGACCGGAATCGCCGCGATATGATCGAGATGCGTGTGCGAAACGAACCAAGTGGGCGTACCCATGAAATCCCAAGGCTGCGCGCCGAAGTCGAAACCGAGCTTCATCTCCGGAATGCGCCAGTAGCTTTGAACCGCAGCGCGAGAGTAGCCTTCAATCGTGAGCCCGTCGAAACTGAGCGTTCGGTAGGGTGCGTTTTCGACCATGTTTTGAAGCAGATGCCGCTAAGTTTTGCGATGAGGGAAGGCGACGAGTCTAACGAGAGAATTCGTGGCTTGTAAGGTAGGACAACGGAGCTGTGTCAGAAGTTCACGCCGCGTTGCGCCTTTCCATTGGACCGTCGATGGCCTCTTGAATTGCCTCGATGGCACGTTGCATTTGCGGATCTTCGAAACCAGTGATATCAGGCAGCTTAGAGCTATCTTCTTCATCCGCGTTTTCAGGCTCGCTTTTCAACTCCTGCTTGTCAGGCACTTCTTCAACGCCAGCGTCGGCCGGCGGTTCTTTTTCGATATTCACTTTATCCCGTTCGCGACGGAGCGTAATGATTTTTGCCAGCGTTTCATCATCCACGTCAACGATATAGCCTTCGTCCGGCGAAACGCCCCATGCTTCTTCTGGTGTCGCATCGACATGGCGATGAATGTTCTTTCCGCTTGGACGCCAGTAAGTCGCGACGGTTAGCTTGAGTCGCGAACGACCGCCTTCAAAGTGCATCACCGTTTGCACGGTGCCTTTGCCCCAGGAACGTGATCCGACAACTTTGACGCGGCCATGATCTTGCAAACACGCTGCCATGATTTCCGCTGCGCTCGCCGAGTAACCATCAATCATGACGACGATGGGAAGATCGGCGTCGATCGTGGTCCCTTCCGTTGTGGCGAGGTAGTCTTCCCACTGCGCCGGGTCGCGACCACGTATGCTGACAATCTTCTTTCCCTTCTCAACAAACTGATCGCAGATCTCCACAGCTGAATTCAAAAGTCCGCCGCCGTTTCCACGTAGATCGAGTATCAGCCCTTTTATGTTGGGTCGGAGTTCCTGTAGCGTGACTCGAAGTTCTTCGGCCGTCTTTTCGCCAAAACTCGCCAAGCGAACGTAGCCGATCTCGGGATGGCTTTCGAGTTGGAATTGCCACGTGCCATCGGGATTGCGAACATCGCCGAGCACTGACGCCACGGGAATGATCGCTCGCTCGAGTTCCATGTCGATCGTTTCGTCGTCACCTGCGTGTAGAACGGTCACAATGAGTTTGCTGCCGGGCTCGCCACGCATGAGATCGACAGCATCAAAGATTTGAAAGCCTTCGGTATTCTTGCCATCGATCGCAAGTATTTGATCTCCCGCTCGCATACCGGCTGCGTAGGCTGGTGTGTCGGGCAGCGGACTGAGGACCGTCAGCCTTTTTGTCACACGATTGACTTCGACGACGATCCCGATGCCGCCAAACTCTTGGCCTAACTCTTCGTCAAATGCGGCCAGCTCTTTCGGTGAGATATATCCGGAATACGGATCCAGCTTTTGGACCATTCCCTTCATAGCGCCTTCGAACAGATCGCGTTCATCGACTTCGCGAACAAACTTGTCATCGATTTCGCCAATCGCACTGGCCAGCAAACCGCCGTAGTGATTGCGGGAAGCAGTTTGATAACAAACCATCGAAACGAGGGTCGCAACGACAAGGATGACAAGGTTTCGCGTAGGCATACAAAATGAACCGGCGGTCGTGACAAGAATCTCGCTAGTATAGCCGACAAAAGGGAAATCATCCCGGGTGCAATTGGCAAATCGGAGCCGTTCACAGCAAGAACTTGGCCACGTAGAATAAGGGCCGTGCCGCGCCGGCGTTTGTGTCCCTCACTGGATTTCCGAATCCCCAATCACAAAGCATCGACACCATGTCAAAGATCGAATTGAAAGCCAACGTTGAACTAGGTGTAGTCCCGACTCATATTAAGTTTGTCGGTGGATTGGTTCCCGACGACAACGGTTGTCTTCCGCGTGGTTCGGACGGTCGACTGTTGTCGATTGCCGAGTTGGCTCATCTGAAAGACGTTGCTCCAGTAGATATCACTGCAGCGCAGGTACCACTTTTTCCTGGTGTCGTGGAAAAGGATACGGAAGACCTATTTGGTGGCATCAAGGATATGGGCATCAAGCCTCATATGATCATGATGGTCGCCGGGGGCAACCCGATGGACCCCGCCGATGAAGACACGGTCGCTCCGATGTTGGTGGACGGGTTGAAAGCCGCTCAGAAGTTTGGCGTCGAGCATGTTGCTTCGACTTCGATTGAGGAATGGATGAAGCCCGGAGCGCAAACGCTGAAAGGTGCCGACTTTGACGCAGCCGTCGCACAAAACGTGAAGCTACACACGCGTGCTGTTCGGGAAGCAAACGCATTGGATAGCGGCTTGAAAGGTTGGCACATCGAATTCCTGCGGGGCATCGAGTTCCAAACGTTCACCGACGTCGGCAAAGCATGGCAGATCGTGAAAGCCGCAAACGCAGAACTTGGTCAACCGTTTTTCAAAGTACTTGTTGATGCAGCGCATTGTGGTGACTCAGAACTGAAGATGGAGCAAAACGCGGCTATCGTAGAGGAAATGGCAGCAGCCGGCGGCTTCAGCATGTTCCACGCCTCGTCGAAAACCACCCGAGGTTGTCTGTCTTCGGACGACGGATGGATTGCGAATTTGCTGACGGCGTGTGCCAACACGGGCAAGCTAGAAGTTGTCCTTGTGGAGCTCTTCCATCACGAAGACCCAGCGTTAGAAGGACTGCGAACGGCGGATCCTCGACATGGCATCGATACGCGAGACGGGCGAACGTATTCGGAAGCCGTGTGCGACGGTTTGGGCAATGTCGCGCGACGACTGAACAATCTGGTTGCTCGCGGGATGTTGGCAAGTCGGTAAGCGTCTTCCTTCTCTATTTCCTTTCCGTCAAGCGTAAGTCATGGAAGAACCGAAAGACGTTGAGCCTTCGCTAGACACGCTAAGCCAGGCGTTTGCCGAGGCCATGGGTCGCAAATTGCCAGGCAAGGACGGGGCTGCGACCGACAACGTTGAAGAGCGAACGGCGCCGAGCAAAAAAGAACCTCGTTCGGTGGTGGAGGCTTGTCCGATTTCGCCGAAGTCAATCCTTGAGGCGATCCTGTTTGTCGGCCATCCGAACAACGAGCCAATCTCGGCGCAAAAGGTCGCGAAGCTTTTGCGCGGCGTTGATGTGGACGAAGTCGAGGAACTCATAGAGACCTTGAACACGGAGTACGAAGAACAGTCGATGCCGTTTTCGATCCAACCGGCGGGCGACGGCTACCAATTGGAATTACGGTCAGAGCTCGAATATGTCCAGGATCGGTTTTACGGAAAAATCCGACACGCGAAACTTTCGCAGTTGGCGGTCGACGTACTGGCCATCGTGGCCTACCACCAACCAACTACTCGTGATGAAGTGGATAAGTTGCTCAATCAGTCTCAGCCGACGTCGCGAGTCCTCAACCAATTGGTACGACGAGATCTGCTAGCACGACAAACGACTGGCGATAAACCGAAACGCAAAGAGTATGTCACGACGGACCGTTTCTTAGAGCTTTTTCAGCTCAGCGACATCTCAGACCTGCCTCGTAGCGAAGAGCCTCAGTAGCCAATCTGGTCTATCAAAAAGTTTCGCAAATTTGGCCCGTTCGAGTCCGAAGAACGATCAAAAGCAGCGGATTATTGGCTCTGCTCGAAATACCCTAAAACATTACCTGACATGCACTTAATGCAACAAAAACGGGGAATCGTAGCTTTTTCGATGTACGTAAGGCTTGCCTGAATCGGGCCGGTCGATGATACAATCAGGACGTCGATAGGAATCGATTCTAGCTTAGGGCAACCCTCTTCATCTTGGTCTCAATTTAATACAGAGCCGCAGGCAACCTTTCTTCGCCTTTCCCCCCTCCAGTTGGTCCATACGACCGAACCCCGGACTATCCGTATGTCTCGAAGTCAACGATTTGCTGAATTGCGTGCGGCAGTACCAACGATACTGCCCTCGCTCTTGCTATGCGACTTTGGTGACTTAGCCACGGAAGTAAAGCGGTTGCAGGCGGCAGGCGTGAAAGCATTGCACTTGGATGTGATGGACGGACAATTCGTACCGAACATGACATACGGCATGCCGATCGTTGAAGGGCTACGAGGCAAGACTGATCAAGTGCTGGACGTGCATTTGATGATTGAAAAACCAGAGCGATTCATTCAGCATTTCGTTGATGCTGGCTCCGATTCGATCACGATTCATGTGGAGTCCACGGACCAAGTAGGCGAAACGCTAGAGCAGATTCGAAATCATGGCGTTGCGGCGGGAATCGCGCTGAATCCAGACACACCGTTATCAGATATTGAACCGTACTTGGATTTGTGCGACTTGGCGTTAGTCATGACCGTCAAACCGGGATTCGGCGGCCAGAAGTTTAATCCGGTCGGATTGGAGAAGTTGGCATCGCTGCGAGAGCAGAAGCCAGACTTGTTTTTGCAAGTGGACGGCGGCGTAAATGCCTCGACTGTTGCAGAGTGCGTCAAGGCAGGCGCGGACTTACTCGTTGTGGGCTCAGCGATCTTTAAGAAAGAAGATTACCAAGCTGCGCTCCGCGAACTTTATTCTTTGCTCGCTTAAGGGATGTACGTCAACATGACCCGCATCATCCTACTAAGAAGTTGTTCGACGGACTTTGACGACGAAGGTCGCATCAAAGGCACGCTGGACATACCTTTGAATAAGAACGGGAATCAACAGGCTGTTCAGGCTGCCTGCGATATGTCCGACCAAGGCGACGACATCACGGTAGTTTACTACTCGCCTTACCAAGCGGCAGAACAAACCGCCGAAGTTGTGGCCGTGAAGTTGGGTGTAAAAGCGCGCCCGCTGAAGACTTTGCAAAACCTCAATCACGGCCTGTGGCAGGGCATGCTCATCGAAGAGTTGAAAGAGAAGCAGAAGAAGGTCTACCGCCAATGGCAGGAGCAACCCGAAACGGTCTGCCCTCCCGAAGGTGAAACAGTTACTGATACGTTGGTTCGAGTGAAAACTTCGCTCGATAAGCTGATCAAAAAGCACAAGAACCAAACGATTGCCTTAGTAGCACCAGAACCTTTAACTTCACTGGTTCGAAGCTATCTTGAACAGTCCGAGTTGGGAGACCTCTGGGAAACGATCAACGAGTGCGGAAGTTGGCTTGTTGTGGATGTTGAACTGCAACAACTTGCGGCAATGGCCGCGAATCAGACTTGACTTACTCACGCATCCGGTTGAACCTGAAGGCTCTGTATTTGGCTGTTCAAGACTGATTTATGGCTACTCCCGATCAAACATCCGCCGAAGTTGAAACGAAAACGCGTATGTCGAAACGTTCGAAACGCGGAGTACCGGAGGGTCTTTGGCTGCAATGCAGTGGATGCCAAGCTTCGATCTTTCGCAAAACGCTCGAAGAGAATCTCAACGTCTGTCCCGAGTGTGATTACCACGAACGCGTCACCGCCAGTCAACGTATCAACCAAGTGCTGGATACGGGGACATTCGAAGAGTGGGACGCGGACTTGATGCCCGCCGATCCGTTGCAGTTTACGGACAAGAAACCGTATCGCGAGCGACTCGTGGCGGAGCAAGCTCGAACCGGACTGTCAGACGCGGCTATTACTGGCACCGGAATGATTCGTGCTCGACGCGTTGCGATCGGCGTTACGGACTCTCAGTTCATCATGGGAAGCATGGGTTCGGTGGTGGGTGAACGACTCACACGACTCGCGGAACGTGCGCTCGAACAGGATTTGCCGCTGATCATCATTAGTGGATCGGGCGGTGGAGCTCGAATGCACGAGGGAATTCTGTCGCTTATGCAGATGGCCAAAGTGTCGGCTGCACTGGCACGATATCACGATGGCGGCGGGTTGTTTGTCTCCGTACTGACAAATCCCACAATGGGAGGCGTTGCTGCGAGCTTTGCATCGCTGGGCGATGTGATCTTTGCTGAGCCAAGAGCATTGATCGGTTTTGCTGGTCCGCGAACAATTCAAGCGACCATCGGAATCAAGCTCCCTGAAGGATTTCAGACGAGCGAGTTTCTGTTAGAGCACGGATTCATTGATCGAATCGTGTCTCGATCTAAGCTAAAGCCCGAAATTGCTCGCATAATCGACTACTGCGGCAAGTAAATCGCGGACTATTCTCGGCGTTTCCCCAAGAAGTGCGTTTTTGTCGAAGGCGATTTGCCGGTATCTTATCCGCTTGGAAGTTACTCTATCCAAACGAGGATCCAACTATGATGCGACGCGGCGGATACGGACGTCGGACGACACGCGGCAGTGGTATGAAGTTGCGTCTGCTGATTGCTGGCGGCATTGTTCTCTTTACGCTGTTCTCTTACATGCGACAGTCGGACGTGAATCCGATCACGGGTGAGAAGCAACGCGTGGCGTTGAGCGCGCAAGAAGAGATTGCACTAGGACTGGAATCAGCCCCTGCGATGGAGCAGCAGCACGGTGGGCCACACAACGACAAAAACTACCAAGCCATCGTCGTTGGTGTCGGAAATAGTTTGGTTGCGGCACTTGAAAAATACGTTGAACAAGAAGGTCGAACCAACCCGTATCAGTTCGAGTTTACACTGTTGGCAGACACTCGTTCGATCAACGCGTTCGCATTGCCAGGTGGGCAGTGCTTTATCACGTATGCCTTGTTCGATGATCTACTCAACTACCCGAAGCCCACCGAATACGGACGGTTCGAAGACCGCTTGGCAGGCGTGTTGGCCCATGAAATTGGTCACGTCATCGCACGACACGGTAATCAGCGCATGGCGAAGCAAAAGCTAACGCAAGGTTTAATCGGCGCAGCATCGGTGGGCGGTGGAGGCTATCAAAGTGGCCAACTTGCGGCGATGGTCGGCAAGATGGTCAACATGAAGTACGGGCGCGGTGCGGAGCTTGAGTCCGACAAATGGGGCGTGAGCCTCGCGGATGCTGCTGGCTACGACGCACGAGCGATGCTAGATGTGATGGACATTCTAGATGCGTCGGCGGCTGGGGGTGGCCCGCCGGAAATGATGAGCACGCACCCTAAACCAGAAAACCGAAAAGAATACATCAAAGGTATTTTGCGAGGTGCTGGAGTTGAAATTCAATGAACCGCTTCACAATGGGGCTCGTTATGTGCTTGGTTGGCTCACTTGCTGGCGGCTCGGACGGGTACTCTGCGGAAGTGGTCGAATTCTTTGGCTACACCAATTGCATTCGACTCAAAAACGATAGCACGGTCGTGACTCTGTGTCCGGCGGCTGGCGGGCGTGTACTTGAGTACTCGTTGGATGGAAAGAACAGCCTCTATCTCGACGAATCTGAAAAAGGCTTTGTCTACGAAGAAGGTAAGCGGAGCGCTATGTCGGGTGGCCGCTTTGATATCGGCCCCGAAATGATCATTCCTCCGCGACCTCAATTGTGGATGGGACGCTGGAAGGGAGAGATCACCAGCAAGTTGTCCGCCCGGATGACTAGTGTTCAGGATACTGCTACTGGCGTTCAGCTCATTCGAGACTTTGTGCTTTCTGATAGCGGTACGGAGTTAAAATGTTCGCAAACAATCAAGAACATTTCCGATGAGCCCAAAGAATGGTGTCACTGGAGTCGCACGTTTGCACTGGGCAATGGCATCTGCGTCATTCCACTATCAAAGACCACGCGTTTCCCCAAGCACTACGTGATGTACGAAGGCCGGAAGATCAACTTCATGGCAGACGACGACAGTATCCAACGCAAGGGTGACTATCTATTGGTAACGGATGTTCCCAAGCAACCGAAGCTAGGCATGGATTCAAAAGTTGGTTGGTTTGCATATTTGATGCGTAACGATCTTATGTTCGTGAAACGCTATCAAACGTTTCCCAACCGCGTTTACAACGAAGCCGCTGGACTGACGATTTCGATTTGGTATCCCAAAAACAATTGCGTCGAACTCGAACCGATCGGTCCCCGGGAATACTTGCAGTCTGGTGAAACGGCCACATTTACCGAAACTTGGACGCTCAAACCTTTCGCCTTTCCAGCCCACGCTGACGAGCTGGATCTTGAAGAAGTAGCAGCCGCTTCAAAGTAGCCAACCAGATCTTGTTGGCCTCTTTTCTTTGTCATGCATGCGTTGCATCAGCCTCGTTAAGGCAGGCAAAATCTCCAGTTTCTAACGAATGCACGACTTCGACTCTAGCGCCTGTCGCAATCTTGCCGATGTTTCCGGACGTAGTGCGAATCTATTTTTGTAGTCATTTGGGGGGACTGAAGATGGCTAAGTGCATCGTTGCGTTATGGATCCAGTATGGATGCATGGCGGCTATCTTCTGCAGTTTACTTGTTTCACAAGTGTGTGCGCAACGTTTCGTCGAAGCGGGGTTTCGTTCTTTCCCGCTCCGAACGGCACCCGCGGAGCAGGTCGAAGAGTCGTTGCGCGAATTTATTGCCCAACACAAGTCCTCGGGCCAGTCCGCTGATGTAGTCGCTGACCCACGAAACCAGCGTGTTCTCGTGCGAGGTTCGGACGACATCTTGCAGGCCGTAGGTCAGTTTATTCAGACGATCGATCGCCCCGCAGCGAGCCAGGCGTTCGCCGAAGCACCGCGCACCGTACGTGGATATCCCATCAACAATGCGGCCGAGTTGGACCAAAAACTCGAACAATTGCGGCAGCAATTCAAAGGCCGTGAAGATGTCCGACTAGCTGCCGACAGGCGAACACGTCAGCTAGTCGTCCACGCCCCGGTTGACGTTCACAGTCAAATCGCCCACGCATTGAAACAACAGCCAGCACCAGCCACGCAGCAACAACAGCTTCAGACACAGCAGACTCCCGCCGCTCTAAGACCGTCAGCGCCGGTCCGTTTCCCGAATGCGATTGGAGCAAGCAGCATACCCGCGCGACAACCGGCTGCGGCCGTGCAAAATCCCCTACCACTGAATCCATCACGACCTGCGATTAATACACAGAAGCAGCTTCAACTGGAGCACATCGATTGGCGAGGCTTGCTGCGTGGTATGCAAGACGTTCAAGGGGTCAACGCAGCAGTTACTTCTCGTCAGCAAGGCGAACTTGAGATGCAGTTGCCTTCGCCGTCCGGTCACCCTGTAAATCTGCGAATCAACCAGCAACACCAAGTCGTTCAAATCAGCGGAGATCAAGAAGCGACGCAGAATTGGTCGCGAGTCATCCAAGCGATGGACCAACAGCCAGCAAACCCTACCGAACAGCAAGCAATGGGCCGACTCGGCGATGCGAAGGCAGGCACGATTACGCAAACGATCGCAATGCTTGGCGGAGCAGGCAAAGCTCAGCCGCTACGTGCTCTTCCACAGCGAGGCGGTACAGGAGGCATTGCGAACCAGTTGTTCCAGCCTCAAAACCGACGTGAGCCGATGCAATTAGCTCAAGCTGATCCAGCACCGGCCGATGGTGGCGGCGGCGAAACGTCGGCGGCAGGTATGCTGCCATCCAGCGACGAAGGCGGGAGTTTTCTAGGCCCAGTGCGAATTGAATTCGTTGAGGGCACAGATATCTTCATCGTAAGAGGTCAAAAACGTGATGTTGATCGCGTCATGCAGATCATCAACAACATCGAGCAGCTCACTTCGGAAACCGAGCCCAAGATCGAAATCTTCGACTTGAAATTCGCAAACAGCGAGGCGGTGGCCGCACTAATCAACGAGTTAAATGCGGGAGTATTGCAAGCACGTCAGGGCGACGTAAGCATTACCGCGCTTGTCAAACCGAATGCCGTTTTGTTGATCGGTCGCGAGGCTGGTGTGGAGGCTGTTAAGGAAATCATCTCCAAATTGGACGTTGATGCAGAAGCCTCTGCGAGATTCAAAGTTTTTCAGTTGAAGTTTCTGCCAGCTATCGATGCCGAGACAACGATCAACTTTCTCTACAATCAGCAAACGCAACAACAACAGGCTACAGCTGGAGCGGTATCTACGTTGGATCCGCGAGTTCGCGCGGTCGCTGACTTCCGAAGCAACTCAATCATTGTGCAGGGTAGCCCGCGTGACATCGAGGAAATTGGCGAGCTACTAACACAACTGGACCAAAGAGAAGGTTCACCAACAAGCGAAGTCAGAATCTTTCCGCTGAAGAACGCGATCGCTGAAGAGGTGGCAACCGTTCTGGACAACACGCTGGGTACCGATCAAGGCACGCAGGGGCAAGGCCAAGGTCAGCAGCAACAGCAAACGGGCGGCGCGAATGGCACGGCCAATACGCAAGCTTCTAGTTCACGACGCGCGATGGCGATTCAAATGAAGAAGCTCGACGCAAAAACAAAGAAACTGATGGACGACGATATTTTGGAGTCCGGTATTCTTTCGAACGTTGTGGTTTCCTTCAACGAACGAACAAACTCTGTCATCGTGACCGCGCCCGTCGGCAGTATGGATCTCATTGCAGAAATCATTCGTCAGCTGGATGAAGGTGCAGCGCAAGAAGCGGAGATCCGCGTCTTTACGATCGTCAATGGCGATGCTCAAACGTTGGTTGACATGCTTGACGGTCTATTTCCACAAGACCAAGGACAGGGTGGAGCTCTGGTTCAGTCAGCCGCAGGCACAAGCGAAAGCACCCTGGTCCCACTTCGTTTTGCTCTGGATCCTCGAACGAACAGCATTATCTCAACGGGCAACGAAGCCGACCTTCAGGTCGTGGAAGCGATCCTGTTGAAGTTGGACGCAAATGACTCGAACGCCCGAAGGACCTTCGTTTACGAGGTTCTCAATCAGCAGGCAACGGTTGTGGCCGACGCGATCACGCAGTACGTCTTGCAAAAACGCGATGCGATTACGACGATCGCACCTGATGTGCTATCACCATACAGTCTGATCGAGCAAGAGATCGTGGTGGTGGGAGAAGACATCAGCAACAAAGTAATCGTCAGCGTGTCGGACAAGTACTTCGAAGAAGTCATGGAGCTGCTTCGAGATCTCGACAAGCGCCCGGATATGGTGATGGTCAAATGCTTGATTGCTGAAGTAGCCCTGAATAGCACCGAAGAATTTGGGGTCGAGTTGGGTATTCAGGATTCTTTGCTCTTCAATCGAAGCGTTCTTGATGCTGTCACCGGTGTGGCAGTTCCTGGATTCAACTTCAACAACCAACCACTTGGTGGAAATCAAGCTGCTGTTGGTGCTGCCCGCGATCAGGTTGCGGGCCAAGCTCTCTCAAGCTTCGGTGTGGGACGAGTCAACTCGGAACTGGGCTACGGCGGTTTGGTTCTTTCGGCAAGCAACGAGTCAGTGAGTGTATTGCTACGAGCTTTGCAAGAAGCTAGTCGCTTGGACATTCTTAGTCGTCCGCAAGTAATGATGTTGAATAACCAAGAGGGTAGGATCCAAGTGGGTTCTTCCGTACCCTTCGTTCAAGGCACGCAGAATACTGGTTTTAACACGATCAATACGATCGACTTTATTGATGTCGGTTTGATTTTAAGCGTCGTTCCCCGAATCAGTCCCGATGGATTGGTTGTCATGGATGTCCTTGCAGATAATTCCGAGCTAGGTCCCATTGAGGAAGGCATTCCCATTTCAGTGGCCGCTACGGGAGAGGTTCTTACCCAACCGCAAATCAATCGTACGTTGGCTGAAACGATTGTTAGTGCTCGAGATGGCCAGACGGTGATTCTTGGCGGACTCATTACCAAGGAACGAGCTGCGTTTGAGCGTAAAGTACCGTACTTGGCAGATATTCCTCTGCTTGGAAAGCTCTTCAAATCAGAAGGAGTGGCAGAGAATCGACGCGAGCTTTTGATCATCCTGACTCCGCACATTGTTCGTGATGAGACGGATATTAACCAAGTCAATTCGGAAGAGTTCGCTCGTATGAGTTGGTGCCTTGGAAACGTAATCGAGACACACGGCGACATCGGTCCGACGACGGCTGGCCTCGAACACATGACGGACGAGCAGATTCTCTATTCGCAGTTCGCTCCTCCAGGCGAGAGCGTGGTGATCGAGAGTCCGCAACAAATGTCGCAACAGGCTTACGGAACGAGTCCCCAAATGGTTCAAGGTTCAGGGGTTCAGGGATCACCAACGTTCCAACAAGGATCACCAATGTTCCAACAAGGGTCGCCAGTGAAGCAGCAAGGGTCACCAGTAATTCAATACCAGCAGGCTCAACCTCAGGTCTTACCGCAGTCGACTCCACCGACACTGAGCCCGATGCCGCTCAACGCGACGCCACAATCCATCGTTCCGCCGATACCAGACTTCGTACCAGGTGTTCCGCAGGCAAAAAGCGAGGGATTCAAGCTAAACGCCCCGCTTAGCAAACAGAACTCGAACACGATTTCGCGTGTGGGGGCAAGTATTGGCGGTGGTGCGAAAAACAAAATTCGTACGCTTGGCAACGTGGAACAAATGGACCAGTCAAAGCCCGTTCGAGCTCTTTACCGACTAGAAGAGTTGCCAAAAACCGGGCCGTAGCAGGGGCAGTGCAACCGTCGACCAACTGACTCGCATTCCATCGTCGTGCAAATTTGAGGACAAGAATGAATACTCGCTTTCTCTATACGCTGCTGGTCTGCTGCGTGGTAGCCACGAGTGGTTGTAAATCGTTCGACATCAACGGAGATGAAACGAGTGCTTCCAAGGATGAGGGTCCCTGGTGGAAGAAGAAAGATGATCTTCCGCCCGTCGCGCCGGCTGCGAAGATCGTTGCGATCTGGTCGAACTCGGTGCTGAATGAATCAGGTGCGCTTCCCGTCCGTGGTTTGGGCGGCCGAGTCTACTTTTACGATGCGAAACACAAGCCGGTGCGTGTTGACGGCAAGCTGACGGTCTTCCTTTACGACGATACCCAAAAGTCAGAGGGCGAAGAGCAAGAAGCGACGCGTAAGGTCCACTTTAGCCCGGAGGAAGTCGCCGAAAAATACACGCCCACCGAATTCGGACCCTCGTACAGTTTCTGGGTGCCATGGGATGCAGTTGGCGGCGAGCGAGTTCAGTTAAGCGTGATTCCGGTTTTCACTTCCGTTGGCGGCGAGATGCTGGTTGGCGAACAAGCGAAGTATTTGCTGCCTGGAAAGAAGCCCGTTCAGATTGCAGATAACAAGCCGCAGCAGGGCGTGGTTCCCGCCAGCTTTGTCGAAGGCGCAACCGAAGCTACAGGACGAAAGCTTCAGCTTAAGAGCTCCACAATTAAGGTTCCTCGATCGGTTCAGCGTCGCCTACTGGCGCCAAGCAACCCAACGGCGAACTCATCGAAAAAAGTTGACCCAGTTACATCTCAACGAACGAAGCAGGTCCAGCCCCGCGTTTCCGATGTGCAGCGAACGACATTGTCGCGGTCCAGAAATTCCCGAAAAGGCTTCGATCGATACGAAAGAAGGTTGTCAGGCTTTCCAACGACGAGTGGATCTATTACGAGACTGAACCAAGGCACGTCAAACGCCACTGAATCGAATTCGGGTCAGACTATTGCGTCGGTAGAAGAGTCAGCTGGTTATCAACTCGATCCACGCCAGGTTCAAGACTTGCAATCCTTGCAGCAAGCCGCCGTTCGCGATCAGAACGTACTTGACCGCGCAAAACAACTGTTCTCCCACTCGCAGCAACGCTGATATTAGCGTTTTGAAAAACGCGAGAGGATCCCAGTTTCAAACGGGACTCGCCTTGCACTTCGTCGATTTTCCGATACTGCGTCGTCAAAGAACTTTGTAGTCGCGCTGCTGGAACAATGCGATACTCTGTCGCGAAGTCGGCTGGTAGGACGAGTCGCGTACGAATCTGACGAACGGTTTGTTGGCGTTGAGGCTGTTGACCTCCGCGGTTGCCTCCAGCGTTTCCACCACGCTGGACGCCGCCCGTGTTGCCAAATTGTCCGCCTTGTTGGCCAATAGGGTTTTGTCCGACAAAGCCGAATCCGCCTTGTGCATTCGGGTTGCCGCCGCCGACAAAGCCGCCTGTGTCGATGAGGTTCGTTCGCTCTCCGAATGCGCTATTCAGAAGCTCGCTTTGTCCGCCGGCTCCTTGATTGCCAGCGCCAGGTTGGCCACCAACAGCACCACCACCACCTGCCGCGCCCCCGCCTGTAGCTGCTCCAGTATTGACTTGTTGTGCGTCACCAACTTGTTGTTGTCCGAAGGCGATAGTTGGAATCAGGCAGATGGTTGCTATCCAGATGAGGCGCATAGGAACACTCCAAGAATTGTCGTCGTACCTTTGAATGATCGGGGCGTATTATAACCTAACTGGTCCGCAAAAAGCCCGAATCCAGTTACTAAAACGCCTCGAGGACGTCGTCATCCACAAAAAGCGCAGGACACATGTGTCCGGAAGCCGCCGTATTTCCCTAGCTGGTAAAACCTACTTGTCCGTTGCTAGCGGGTGACTGTTCCGCAGCGATATAGCAGTCAAAACCCGCACGTTGGCCCAACGATTCGTTGAGTGAACTCCGCCGGCTTCTAGACCGCTGCAACGATGCGGTTTATTCTGAATCGAAGTACAGCAGGCAAACCGGCCCGTGCTGGACAGCAGTAACAGGAGACAAAAAGTGAGTTCTCGACACATTCCAGTATCCGATGGCGTTAGTCGTTTCCTAAGCATGTTCGCATTGGTGGCAGCGATTGGTAGTGCCGTTTTTCTCTACCAAGAAAACCAAAAGCTGAGGGCAGATCTTGAGACACTGAAGAGTTCCGATAAGTTCGTGCAGTATGCCAATGAATGGGACAAGTCGCTAACCGGTGCGCTCGAAGAGTTCAAAACACGCGCCAACAAGAGTCTCGATGGACTCGAAGCCGAGCGAATCGCACGAAAAGATGTTTTCGATCCAGCGAATGCGTCCATGCTGACACGTGCCGACGTAGAAGACATTGTCAGTCAACACATCGTAGCCAAGCCCATGCTTACGCCGAACCTACGCATCCAACAAACGGCAATGAAACCACTCGATGGAAGTGCCGCTCCAGTGATGATTGCGAATGACGGAGGCATCCATGCAGAAATCGTTGCCGCGAGATTTGTACCAGCACTCCAAAGTCAATTCAAAACCGACCTGCCGGCAGTACCCCATGCGGATCAGATAGTGGTTCGATTTTCGCCGTCGCACAACAATCCAACGAAAGCAAATCATCACCGAATGTACGAGCGACGTTACCTGGTCCCCGAGCAAGCGATTGCTCCAGACAGTACTGC
>CAYNJG010000023.1:0-55081 GCA_964397295.1 uncultured Pirellulaceae bacterium | reverse complement strand
AGAGCAGGGGACTCATAATCCCTTTGTCGCGGGTTCGAGTCCTGCCTGGCCTACTACTTTTCCTGCGAAAAAACCGGTTGAAAACCTACATTGTACTCGATGCGGTTTTTGCAGGACGTCTTTTCGGCACCAGGAATCCGACTGCCTTAAAACATAGGTCTATCGGACGTGGAAAATTGTGACGAGTGCATTCAACCAGAAACAGGGCATGAGTCGCCCTGGCAGACGAAATGACATTCGGTCGACTAGCTGTTGGCGAATAACTCAATCGATGCTGGCTCAGAAGATCGGCTGGGTGTCGGCGATTTCCAAGGAAGGTTCTGCTTCGGGACGAGCCGCAACATAATATCGATTCGCTTGACTGCCTTTGCTAACGAAGTCGCGATCCCGACCATTGGTATCGAATTCTGAAGCGCTATGCGTACGCTCCACTTACCGTCATTAAGCTGGCAATACTCGATACGCGAATTGAGTCGCGCTTGGAGACCGAACAACGCCGTGCTGTCTTCACGCTTGAGACCCGCACCATTCGTTAACGTCCGGTACTCGAATTGATCGCTGGAACCAAATAACTCTGCCAATGTGAGGCCGTCGTCTGGGTCTCGTGGTTGAGAATTCAAAAGCTCAAGAACTTGATCGCGTGTAGGCAATATGGTGGAACGCTCGACACCTAATTGCGTAGCAATGATAGAACGTCGAACAATATCCAAGGCCTCATTATTAGATTCCACTCTGTTTTTTCTGGTCATACATGCCCTCCAACGAGGTCGCCGCGCCGCTGTGGACGCACAAACCCCTCATCCCCACTAGTAAAGATGCGGATTAAGGCAGTTTTTACCCATAAATCTTGGAAGTTTTACGGAATGACGACGCACAAACACGGATGCATGTAAAAACTTGCTGAAAATCCGAGTCGGGCATGTAGAGAGAATTTTACCTAGTGCACACGCTGTCCAGGCAACGCACCATCATCGGGCATGAGTAGAAACACGTCCTTCTTGCCAGGTCCCGCTGCCACGACCATGCCTTCGCTGGTGCCGAACTTCATCTTTCTCGGGGCTAGGTTGGCAACCATCACGACCAGCCGCCCTTCTAACTTGGCGGGATCGTAGGCTTCCTTGATTCCAGCGAAGACCGTTCGAGTTTCGCTGCCGCCGAGGCCCAGCGTTAGCTTCAGAAGTTTGCGGGCTTCTTCGATATGCTCGGCCTTTAAGACGCGAGCAACACGCAGGTCGACTTTCATAAAGTCATCAAACGTGATTTCGTCGGCAAGCGGTTCGTCTTTCAGCGGCTGATCGCTGTCTTGTGCAATCGCTATTGCGCCACCGGTTGCGGCCACATCGACGTCTTCTTTGCTCTCTTGGATCATCGCTTCAATCTTTTTCGAATCAACTCGTTTCATCATGTGCTTGAATTTGTTCACGGGAGTTCCGAGTAGATGGGTTTGAGCTTGCTCCCAATGTAAAATCGGATCGTTCAGTAGTTCACCTGTTTGCTCGGCGAGTCGAGGCAACACGGGTTGCAGGTAAATCGCCATCTGACGAAAAAGATTCAGCCCAACGGTACATATGTCACGCACTTCATCAGCGTTGGCAGGATCTTTGGCTAGCTTCCAGGGTTCCTTCGTTTCAAAGTACGGGTTCGCTCGATTTGCTAGTTCCATGATCAGCCGCGTGGCTTTGTTGAAATCACATTGTTCGTAAGCTTCCGCAATCGCTTCACTCGCTTTTGCACCTTCTTCAAACAAACCGCCGTCGTCCGGGTAGGTCTCGGACAGGCCTGACTCTTGCGAGAATTTGGCCGCACGACTTGCCAAGTTCACAACTTTGTTGACTAAGTCCGTATCAATGCGTTGCGCGAAATCTTCGAAGTTGAGATCCAAGTCGTCGAGTCTTGGCCCTAGCTTCGCGGCGTAGTAGTAACGCAAGTACGCGATGTCTAGATGCTTGGCATACGTCGAGGCCTTGATGAACGTACCATCGCGTTTGGACATCTTTCGGCCATCAACCGTAAGGAATCCATGGATGTGTACTTTCTCTGGAAGTGAATAGCCGGCGGTTTTCAACAGGCCTGGCCAAAACAGCGTGTGAAAATACGTAATGTCTTTGCCGATGAAATGGTGGATTTCTGTATTCTTATTCTTCCACCAGTCTTCGAGCTTCTCATTGTTTGCGTCGCACCACTGCTGAGTAGAACCGATGTATCCAATCGGAGCATCGAACCAAACGTACCAAAAGTTGCCAGGACTATCCGGTATTTCGAAACCGAAATACGGCGCGGGGCGAGAGATATCCCAATCACGCAATTCGTCGCCAAGGAAATGCCCTTTCAAGTAGTTGGCAACTTCGGATTGAAGATGATCGCCGCTTTGCGTCCACTCCTCAAGAAAACCGTGCAACTGCTCGAGTTCTACGAACAGGTGCAGGGCGGACCGAACTTCTGGTTGCGCGCCGGAGAGTTTGCTGACCGGGTCAATGAGGTCCGTAGGCGCGTACGTGGTCAAACATTTCTCGCATGCATCGCCACTCTGCTCGGGAGCTTTGCACTTTGGACAAGTGCCTTGGACAAATCGGTCCGCCAAGAAAGTTCCAGCTTCGGGATCGAACAGCTGCGTAACTTCCTTCTCAACAATTAAGTTGGCGTCTCGCAGCGATTGCCAGATCTCATGGCAGACGGCGCGACTCTCTTCGCTATTCGTGCTTCCGTAGTTGTCGAACTCAATGTCGAACGCCGCGAAGTCTGCCTCGTGCATCTCTTTCACTTCGGCGATCAGTTCTTCTTCGCTACGCCCTTCTTGCTTTGCTCGAATCATGATCGCCGTGCCGTGCGTATCATCCGCGCATACATAGATACAACGATTCCCCCGCAACTTCTGAAATCGAACCCAAATATCGGTCTGGATGTATTCGACGAGGTGACCAATATGAATGGGCCCGTTTGCATAGGGCAGCGCGGACGTTACGAGAATCTGTCGAGTCATGGAAATCGTTCTGGTTTTGTAGCGAAAGAGTTTTATTCGTTTTCGGCTATACGCAGGTTGAAGGATAGTGCGATAGCACTGATGGCGAATGATTCTTCGTAAAAACGAAGTCACCGTTCGCCTGCGCGAGGTTCGGTGCGATTGGGTCTTCTCCGAATATCGGCCAGCGAGACCGACTGGGGTTGAACAGAATACCAATCCGGCCCAAATTCATGAACGCGGTTGAGACATCGATCGTACAAAAGTCACGTTCGCCGGGTTGTAAATCTCGGCATGCTGGATCAGCCTGTCCATGGAGGGACACTATGGTGGTCGCGAAAGTACTTCTCATTTTGACATTGATGACCGCTGCGGTCTCTGGCACTGAACTCTATTGTTTCGGAGCCAAATGGTGTGAGCCTTGTCGAAAAATGCAACCGGCGCTCGATCGGTTAGTGCACGAAGGCTTCCCCGTTCGGAAGATTGACGTCGACCAACACGGTGACGTCGCCAAACGATATGACATCCAAGCAGTACCCGCATGCGTGCTTGTTGACGGCAACGGACAAGTCATCGACCAAATCAACAAAGCAACGGACTACGATACGCTGCGCAGAATGTTGGCTCACTACAAGGTTGATCCCCTCCCACCAACCTTCCGTGGTCAATCTCCCAAACCTGTTGGCGGAATTCGTGTCGCATCGGATGTACGCATACCCTCTGAGCCTACTGCACCGAACGCACCACCACCTGCTGATTTTTCCAGCGGTTCCAACGAAAACGACGCGGCGACAACTACATCCGTTACGCCAACCGCGACTGCATCATTGAATCCGCGAGCTGCTGCATTGGCTTCGTCGGTTAGGCTGCGAGTTGAAGATGATGCAGGGAATTCATTCGGGACCGGAACCATCATTGATGTGCATGGCCAAGAAGGTTTGGTTTTGACATGCGGTCACATCTTTCGTTCTTCGGACGGCAAAGGACGAATCGTGATTGATCGATTCGATTCGCCGAATTCCGAACCAACTACCGGTTCTTTGATCAGTTACGACATCGATTTGGACGTAGCGTTGGTCAGCATGAAGCTCACTCGACCGATGCAAATCGCGAAACTGGCGCCGCTTCAATACAAAGCAAACAAAAAGGATCCCGTCTTCAGTGTGGGATGCAACGGTGGCGACCCACCAACGCTAATGGAAGGCCAGGTCAACGACATTGACAAGTATCTTGGCCCGCCGAACATCACGGTTTCAGGCCGCCCCGTCAGCGGCCGAAGTGGCGGAGGCCTTTTTAACGCTGAGGGTGAAATGATCGGAGTCTGTAGCGCCGCAGATCCAGAAATCGACGAAGGTCTCTATGCCGCACTGCCTCGGGTGTACTACGAACTCGATCGCAATGGTTTGTCGTTCGTTTATCAGCGGTCCTCGGAAGAGCGGCCAATTGCGCAGTTCGCTTCGAATGGTGTGAATCCCGCCGTTGCATCGCCAAGCCCCACTGATTCCAAGCTGTCACCGTTGCCGTTGCGTCCAGTAGCACCAGGTGCAACCACTTCGCCTCCAATGGACGCGGGTCAAACGAAACGAGAACTTGTCTGCGTCTTGAAAGACGATAAAGGCGAAAGTGGCAAAGCCTTCGTCATAGAGAATCCGTCCAAAGTGCTGCTTGACTATCTAAACCGTGAGTCGAAGAAGCAGTAACGGTTTACTTTAGCTAAGCAAACTTAGTTTCGGACATTCTTCGTCGATGGTATTTCCAGCCTGGAATGAAAAAGCACATTCCCGCCACCAATCCGAAGATCAAGTGACCGTAGTCGGGCCACCACGCCATGGCGATCGTCGTCAAGAAAAGCGCAATGGCCTGAAAATAGAAACTTCCGGATAGCATCGATGCCTTGATCAAGAAAACAACGCCGCTACTAACACCTAGCATCGGCGATAACTTTAGCACCGGCAAATCCAAAATACCCTCGAGGGGAAACAGGAAACCGATGCTGATCATACTTCCGGCCCAAACGTGCGCAATCTGGCGTTCGACAAACGTCACCGGGCCCATGCGCTGACGCATCATCCAGAAAACTCCAGCCCATGCGCCGAGCCCCGCCGTCCAAAGCAGGAAAAACGCCATCCGATTTTCGATACCGTACCACTGCAGCGCGTTAGTCAGCACGCAGACGACAAACAGCACAAGACTGTGCCAGACCCAAAGTAGTCCCCAGTTCTCCAACACCGCTGCGTGATGCGTCTCACGAAACATCAGCGCCGCGATCTGCGACATGCGACCTTTGCGAGCAGCAACCGGTTCATCCGCAAGCCAAGCTTCCAGGTCTTCACCCAACGAGGCGGCCGATTGGTAGCGAAGGTCGGCTGGCTTTTGCATACAACGCGTGGCAACCATTTCGAGATCTCGATTCGCCGATGCGTTGATTGTACGAGCCGGTGGTGCGTCTTCTTCAAGCACCATCAACACAACATCCACCGCCGAACGGCCTTTGAACGGAGGTCGGCCTGCGATCATGTGATAGAGAATTGAACCCAACGAATACACGTCGCTGGCAGGTCCAACTTGGCCGCGATTTCCAGCAGCTTGTTCCGGCGACATGTACGCTGGCGTCCCGATCACCGCCCCGGAACGCGTAAGGCTTTCGCGATCTGATATTTGCTTCGCGAGGCCAAAGTCATTGACGTGCGGTTGACCTTCTTCATCGATCAAAATGTTGGAAGGTTTTAAATCACGATGCAGAACGCCACGACGATGGGCGAAATCGACGGCCTGTGAAACAGTGGCTAGTATTCGAGCGGCTTGGCGTTGGTCCATCATGCCGTCGGATAACAGTTCTTGCAACGTGCGACCGTGTACGTACTTCATGCTGAAATAAATATGACCTTCCAACTGGCCCACTTCAAAGACTGGCACAATGTTTGGATGGTCAAGCTGAGCGATCGCCTCCGCTTCTGCTCGAAAACGAGCCTGGTCGTCCGAAGAAGCGAACCGACCACGCAGCAACATCTTGAGCGCCACGATACGATTCAGCGAAAGTTGTCTCGCCTTGTAGACAACGCCCATGCCGCCACGACCCAGCTCTTCGATCAGTTCGTAGTCGCCAATTTTGCAAGGCAGCTCCAACAGCGAAGTAATATCGGTTGTTCCGGCGTCAGCAGTGATTTCAGCATCGCGAACATCGCTACCAACTTGATTGGCGAGAACGATGGCTCCCCATAGTTCGCGAATGTCATCCTCAAAATCTGGATGCTCGGTGATAGTCGCTTCGATGTCGATGGATTCGCCACTGGCCGATCGATCGGCGAGATCGCTTAGCAGCTGAGCCAGCGCTTCTTCGCGATCGTCTTGAGAGGATTCAGATGCAGCGGACATGGCGTTTCTTTACGTTAAACCAGATTGTTTCTCTAGCTACGTCTCTTCTTCGTCATTTACGTTCAGCAACTTCTTCAATCGCCGGACGGCTCGCAAGTAACGCATGCTCGAAGCTGGTTCAGAAAGGCCGAGTGCCAACGCGACTTCTTGATTGGAGAGTTTTTCGAAATGTCGCATTACGAGAATCTCTTGATCGTGTTCGTCCATCTCTTCAATGGCCGATTCGAAACGTCGTTGCATCTCGGCACGGATTGCGGCCGCCGCTGGCGTGAGTTCACGGTCTTGCAACTGAGGACCGAACTGAATCGTTGAATGATCAAGGTTCGCGGCGACAACCGGCGCTCGCTCTACATCAACCGAACGTTTTTGGCTGACGACGTGGCGGCGGTGTTGATCAATGAGTCGATCGGTGGCGATCTGGCGAATCCAAAGGTGAAAGGGCATCGCCGGATTCTCGATGTAAGTCGACATACGGCGATTGGCCTCCATCATCGCTTCTTGGACGACATCGCTGGCGTCTACGCGTTGGCGGATTCTCGCATCCAGTCGCATATCGACCATGCGACGCAAGGCTTCTCGATGACGCTCGAGCAAGCGATTGATGGCGTCGGGGTCGCCGTCTTTGATGTTCCGCAGAAGTTCCGTTGTTTTTTCGGCTTCGGGCCACATGGAATTGGTCTTCTTGGTTCGTGACACTGCCGCCACCACGAATTAAAGAACTGTGGTTGGCGATGCACCTTATTACAATACTTCGTAAGGTGCGCAATGCATCGTAACTTAATCCGCCGAAGCGGCCGCCATCATTTCAGTGAATTCGCGGAACAAATACTGGCTGTCATGCGGACCGCTCGAAGCTTCCGGATGGTATTGCACGCTAAACGCTGGATGTTGCTTGTGGCGAACACCCGCGACCGTGTTGTCATTCAAATTCCGATGGGTGATTTCAAGTGAATCGGGAACACTCTCCTCGGAAACAGCGAACCCATGATTCTGCGCAGTTATTTCGACCTGGCCCGAATCAATGTTGAGCACCGGTTGATTTGCGCCGCGATGACCAAACTTCATTTTGAAAGTTTCAGCGCCGCACGCGAGCGATAGCAACTGATGGCCGAGGCAGATTCCGAAGATTGGTTTCTTGCCGAGCAAGCCACGAATGGTTTCGATTGCGTACGCCAAAGGTTCCGGATCACCGGGACCATTCGAGAGGAACACACCATCTGGATTCAGTGCCAATACAGACTCGGCCGTTGCCTCCGTGCCGGGAAGGATCGTGACCTTGCAGCCCAAGTCGTGCAAATGCCGCGCGATATTCCATTTCATGCCGAAGTCGAGTGCAACGACATGGAACTCGCGCCCCTGTGCGTTGGCTCGTTCGGCGGACGATTCGAGCTTATCCCAATCGCTCAGGTTGTCGCACCAATCTCGTTTCGGTTCAATAACAACTTCGCGAACCAGATCGCGACCAACGAGGCCTGGGCTACTCTTTGCTTTTGCAACAAGACTGGCGTCATCCAAGTCGGTTGTCGAAAGTACGCCCTTCATTGCACCTTGCGATCGGATACGGCGTACGAGCGCGCGGGTATCGATGCCTTCAATGCCAATGATGTTGTGCTTCTTTAGGTAGTCATTTAAAGAACCACCCGAACGGAAATTGCTATGACGGCGTGCGGCCTCCCGCACGATAAAACCAGATAGATGCGGCTTCGAGCTCTCTACATCTTCTTCGTTCACCCCATAGTTACCGATCTGGGGATACGTCATTGTGACGATCTGGCCACGGTAACTTGGGTCGGTCAAAATCTCTTGGTAACCCGTCATCGAGGTGTTGAAACAAACCTCTCCATCGACCTCTCCGTCGGCACCAATGCTTGTGCCGGTTAGAACGGTTCCGTCTTCAAGGGCTAGTTTGGCTGTAACGGTCATTTTTGGCTCCAGGTATTGAACTCATGACTATCTTACCCATCTGTCGTCAAGCAACGTAGTGGTCTAGTTCGATACTCTTTGTACGGCTGTGGGTCTCTGCTCGGAACACTATGTACCGAACAGTCAGCCGAATTTGGAGAGTCCTTGTTGCGGCGAGCAAGGGCTCTCTTTTTTATTGCTACGCTGACTATTCTCAGCCAGCGCGACAGAGTTTCTAAACTCGTCAACGACGAGGCAAATCAATCGTAACGATTGCACGGCTCCCAGCACGCAACTAGGCCGAATCACTGCCTCCGCTCTAATCTCCAGAGAATCGTATCGCCTGTTGCGGGAACAGACTGCCAAGGCTGGACAGTTTCAGTTCTGAATTGCCGCTCTGTTGACCGTTTCACCCCGCGGTCTATTTGGGGCCGAAGCAATCGGCACAATCCAACTTATGGAACGCCCTCGTCCGGTTGGATCGCCTGTAACAGATGCAGCGTGTCGGTGTGAAAATCTACTGCCTAGACAAAGGAAATGGTTGGGAGGGGTTTGGCGACCCTATTAGTCTGAATCTCTGAAGCACGAACATTCAGATTCGTAGCTCGAAACAACTGCAACCTTGATAGGGCACGCTAATGAAGTTTTTTTCTCACGCCGCCGTAGCTGTTATGCTGCTCGTCGCAGCTCAGGCAATGGCACAAGTCAATCAACCATGGGTTCTGCCAGCATCTGGCGACGCTGGTGTTTTCTCTTCGCATGACCAGTTCTACGGTCCACAGGACGCGCTAATGGGTCCTTTTGATCCAGCTCTTGCGAAGGCATACGACAACTTTACTTTCACCCAAGACTTGGTCATCGAAGGTTTTACCTGGGCCGGTCTTTACGACGAGGCATTCCCAAGTTCGGGTCCTGCTGACACGGATTTCGTTATCGAAATCTGGAACACGAATCCAGCATTCAACGATCACGCTGATCTTAGTTCCGGTCCTATAGTCCAGTTCTTCATCGAAGGTGGAGCAACGGCTGGAACAGGCGGAGCGGATTTGAACGTAACGCTACTTCCACACTTGAGCCCCGATACCATCACTCCAGGTACTGGTGCTACTCCAGGTGGCGGCAATGCTTACGCTTATGAAGCTGACGTTGCTCCAACAGCGTTGGCAGCTGGCGACTATTGGATTTCGATTCTTGCTGACCAAGAGTTCACCACAGCGGATGAATTTGATCCGATCTGGCAATGGCACTTGGGTACAGGCCCCGGCGACGGTTACACATCGTTCGACCGATTGGATCCTAGTCCTACAAGCCCACTTCAGTCTGGTAACTTCATCGCCGACAAAGATTTGGCTTTCGGTATCAACACTGTGCCAGAGCCAAGCAGCGCTTTGATGGCTGGCTTTGGTTTGGTTGTAGCTGGAATGCTTCGCCGCAAGCGTAGCTAACCCAACCAACAAAGACTAAATAAAAAAGCCCTCAATCGCATTCCGGTTGAGGGCTTTTTCGTGCGCACGAAGTAGTCAGATCGTTTAAGCGAAGAGCGAAGTCAACGCCTTGGCTTTCACCAGCTCACGTGGCTGGTTCAAGTGGTTCATAACCATTGTTTCTGGCTCGATACCGAACGCGTGGTAGATCGTTGCCAACAATTCACCAGGATGCACAGCATCAGAGACAGGAGCAGAAGCGGTTTCGTCGGATTCACCGTGAACATAGCCACGCTTGATTCCCGCACCGGCGACGCAAGCCGTGTAACAATAAGGCCAGTGATCTCGGCCGTCATCTGTGTTGCCATTGCCGGACGTGCTCACCCCGCGCTGCGGACTTCGTCCGAATTCTCCAACGGCCACGACAAGCGTATCGTCAAGCATTCCCCGGTCATCGAGATCGGAAATCAAACCAGATAGACCACCATCAAGCATCGGACCACTTTGATTTTTCATGCGTTTGGTCAGGTCTTTGTGTACATCCCAAGAGTGATTGTCAGAATTTGCGACCTTCGGCCAAATAACTTCAACCACACGCGTTCCGGCTTCGACCAATCGCCGAGCGAGAAGGCAACTCTGGCCAAACGTATTGCGACCATACAGCTCACGCGTTGCATCCGATTCTTCCGACAGATCAAACGCATCTCGCGCGCGACCTGAAACAATCAAATCCAACGCCTGCGCATAGTACTTGTCCAGGTTGTGATCTTTCACAGCGTTGTCGATGTCGGGCATTTGCTTGCTAATGACATCGCGTAGTCGAGCTCGACGTTTCAATCGCTCAGGAAAGACCTCCGGGCGAAGGCGAAGATCGTCGATCTTGATTCTAGACATCTTCTCCATGTCCATATCGTCACCAGTCGGGTAAAGCGTGTACGGATCGAATGCTTTACCTAGAAATCCACCTGTGCCACCCTTGCCTACAACGTTGCTCTCTTGCAGTGGGCGGGGCAACATCACGAATGGAAGCATTGGCTCGGTCGGCGGACGAAGGCGAATGATATTCGCACCGAAGTTGGGAAAGTCCTTGGGACTCGGCGGTTCGAGCTGACCCGATGGACTCACTTTGTCTGTCGTGTAGCCAGTCATCATTTGATAGATCGCGGCCGTATGATTAAACAAGCCGTTCGGCGTGTAGCTCATCGAGCGAATCATCGTGAACTTGTCGTTCACTTGGGCAAGCTTGGGCAGGAGCTCCGTGAACTTCACACCGGGTAGCTTCGTGGAAATGTTGCTGAAAACACTTTTTACGTTATCCGGTACGTTTTCCTTGGGATCCCAAAGATCCAAGTGGCTCGGTCCACCCTGGAGGTAAACCAGAATCACACTCTTGGCTTTGCCCCAACCGGCGCCTCCGCCACCGCCTGTGTTGGCCATTGCTTGAAGTTGGAACATCTGGCCCAGAGAAAGGCCCAGCATTCCCGCGCCGCCGACGCGAAGCAGATCGCGGCGTGTGGCTTTCATTCCACGATCACATACGTCCTTACCTGCTTGTCCGGGTATCCGCCACATGGCTGTCTCCTTGAAAGTTGATCTGCGGTCTGAGTACGTGCGTACTTGCGTACTCGGATTTAGTGATTGAATAAGAACGCTGGATTGTTTATTAGCGCCCAAGCAACATCTTGAGCGGCCGTCAATCGTTTGTTTTCTACTTGTGATGTGCTGGCCTCTACGTAACCGCGAAGCCGCGTCAACGCAGGATCGACGACGATCGGTTTCTTCTTTTCTGCGACCTTCATCTCGCGTTTCTTGAGTTCCGGATCCTCCGGAAGCGGCTTTTTGGCTTTTGCCAACGCGTCTCGCAATTCGTTGATCTTGCGATCGAACTTGCGGAAGTGCTCCCTCAGCGTCTCCGCTTGCTCTTCACTACGTTTATCGGTTTCGATTGCGAGAATCTGTGTAATGTCTTTGGGCAAGCCGAAGTCGAGCGGTGCTGGTGACGAAGTAACCGAAACACGGAATCGACCTAAGGAGAACTTATTGCCCTGATAATTTTGCATCATCGTCAGCTTGAGCTTCTTCTTCACATCGGAATTGAACGGTTTTTCAACAGCGAACACTGCTTGATGCGGTTTGCCAGCCTGAGGAGAAATAGCCCAACCATCACCGTTACCATCGTTCTTGCCATCGACAGCCTCGCCAACGTTGTATCCGTTTTGGCTGAAGTCAGCTTGCGCGTCGATCAGCTTCAGATCCATGTATTTCGGGTCGTCGATACGGACAAGCTTGATTTGGCGAACCTGCAGCGAGCCTTCTTTTGAACTTGGATCGAATCGAAGTCCTTCCAACTTGTCGCCAGAATCGAAATAGTAGCGATACGGCAGCCAACGATCTTGGCCGGCCAACGTCAGTGAAACCGAGCGTTCTTCGGCGAAGCTAGGATTCTTCGCCGTTCGCCAAAACAGTTGAGACTCAGCGGATCCGGAAAGCTTTGCTTGAATCTCGAGCATGAACATTTTGCCATCGGATTTGATATCGCGCGTGAGTTGTGGATCATTACCAGTACTCGCAATCGACAAGTACTTCGAGTTCTTTTCCAGCTTCACTTGGTCGTTCGGTTTCCATTCGTTTTCGTTGTCTTCGAATTTCCAAACGGCAACATCCGATTCAGTATTCGCCGCTGCGTCCGCCCACTGGAATTTCAATTCGCTGATCACAAAGTTTCCATCATCCGCTCGACCAGGGCCTTTCTTAGGCAGACGATCGTCCGTCATGGCCTCGATGCGAATACCAGTGATCGACTTTAATTCGCTAGAAGTTTCCAAATCGTAGTTGCCACGTTTGTTCGCGCCAGATGCAAAGATGGAGCCGTCATCTTGGCGTTCGAGTTTCGCGCCGAACGAACTGCTCATGGAATCGAAATCGACGACTTGCCAGTCGGTGGCACGCGAAGTGGACGTTTCCCACGTTTGAATGTGAGAATCAAGATCCGCTTCGTATGTCGCGAGCATAGTTTCCGCTGCCTTGATTCGCGAGTCGCGAGCATTGACGTCTTTGTCGCGTTTCTCTTTCGTCTTGGCGAGATACTGGTTGAGTTCGCGTTCGGCTGCGGCGATTCCCTGCCAGCGTTTGACTTCTAAATCGGCTTCAACGGGTTTCCAATTTCGCTCGGCTTCTGCAAGTCGCGAAGCAAGATCCTTGTGCTCGTCCTCCAAGATGTCCATCGTTTCCATGGCTGCATCGAGTTCGAACGTTGTTGCAGGACGATTAAGGATGCGGAGGAATAGCTCATTGAATAGGTCGGTGTCGTCGGAGTACTGCTCGACAATATCCGCCAGCGCATTTTCGCCACCCGCCAATGCTTCGCCGACCGTAGGTCCGCTGACGAGCGCCATGACGGGACCAAGTTGCACATCATTGGAACGCTCACACTCGCACGCACTTTCACGTGCGGGGCGGCCGAGGTTGCCGAGAAATCCGTCCGGCAGTTTGATGCCAACGTCGGGTAGTGAGGCCGCACGGGTTCCTTCCGGCACGTTCGGAAACTTCGATTGCGATCCGGTTACCGTTTGAATCGCGTCATACAAAACCTCTGCGGGCAATCGTCGAGCTTTGGCATGCGAGTAATTGATCGTATCGTCGTCGTTCCATTTATTCGAAGCAACAGACAACTGGTACGTCCGGGACTTGCAGATCTCACGAATGATTGCTCGCGTATTGAATTCTTCTTCAATGAACCGTTTGGTCAGGTAATCCAGCAACTCTGGATTCGTTGGTGGATTACCGGCGCGGATATCATCGATGGGTTCAATGACTCCTGTGCCAGTTAAGTAGCCCCAAAGACGGTTGGCATAGCTCTTGGCAAAGTACTGGTTGTCCGGGTCCGTGATCCACGCCGCCAACTTCTCTCGACGCGACGCGTCCTCTGCGATTTTGACATCACCGGCTTTGTAAGGTGTGTTTGGAGCAGTAACTTCGCCCGTGCGTTCATGCTTCACTTCGCCTTCACCTTTGTCGAAGACCTCTTCAAAGAGAGGCTTACCTGATTCAACAGCGGTTTGGCCAATCTTTTTGTCGCCGGAGCGGTCGTCCTTCTTGAGGCTCACCTGCGCGAAGAAAGCCGACATCTCGTAATACTGATCTTGTGTCCAGCGTTCGAACGGATGGTCGTGGCACTTATTGCAATTGAACCTAGTCGCGAGGAACAAGTGCGTGGTGTTTTCCATCGTGTCTTCTGGCGTACGAAGGATCTTGAAGTAAGACGCCGCCGGATTGTCGTAGTTTGAACCTTTCGCCGTCAGAATCGCCCGCACGAAGTCGTCGTAAGGCATATTCTCTGCGACGCGATCATGAATCCACGACTGGAATTTCTTCGCACCTTCGGAACCAAGGAACTTGCTGTTCACTTGCAACAAGTCCGCCCACTTGTTGGACCAGTGATCGACAAACCCGGGGCTGCCAATGAGCTGGTCAATTAGTTCGTCGCGTTTCCAACGTGAGTCTCGTTTGTCTTGAACGAATTGACGAATCTTTTCTGTCGTCGGTGGAAGTCCCGTGAGATCCAAGTGCACTCGACGCACAAATTCGTAGTCGTCGCAAAGTGGAGATGGCAGTGTTTTCGTTCGTTCGAGTTTATCGCTGACGAAGTCGTCGATCGGGCCGTTGGTTGGTGGTTCTTGCCATTCGAACCCGTCGCGGTTGCCCATGACCGTGACGGTCGTTGCAGCATAGTTACCTTCAAATCGAACGAGCAACGGTGCTTCACCACGTCGGTCGACCATAACGAGGCCGGCGTGGCCATCGACAGGATTTGCAATATCCGTATTGGCGCTCGAGATGAATGCTTCTCGCGTCACATCGCGTTGCATGCCATCGACGTAGGTCGCGGTGACGCGGAGCTGTTGCCGACTGCCGATTCGCTGGACGACGGGATTCTTTGGGGAAACTTCGATACTGGCCACTCTAGGTGTATCGAGATCAAGCTTCGCCCCGTTCGCGATCCAGTCGCGGACGATTCGATAGTATTGCGATTGGGTGTTGGTAAGTTGTCCGCCTTCGTGCGGTACAGAGGATGTGCACTTCTGAAGTAGCAGGCTGTTATCGGGCGATGCGAGGTTGACTCGACGCGACCCGATATCGTCCGTAAACGCTCGCACATCATAGATCGGATCGTAACCTCGCAGGGAGAGTTTGAAACCGTTCTTGCCGTCTTTTGATCCGTGGCATGTACCGGCGTTGCAACCCATGCGAGAGATCACAGGCATCACATCACGCACGTAGTCGGGGGCTTTTACTTCGCTGACGCCGGAAACGTCAATGAACCCAACCGTGGTGTGGTCGCCCAGCGTTGCGATCAATTGGCCTTTACCGTCCTTCGTTGGCGTGACCAATCCGTTTTCCGTCACAGCTGCAACTTCGCCGTCTATTTCGAACGATACCAGTCGAGTCACGTCAACCACTTCGCCAGACGTGAGCGTTGCGCTAACAATGACTTGGTTGTACTCGCTTGCTGCGCGGAGCACGATGTCCGCCGGTTCGCAAAGTATGCTCTCGACTATTTCTCCATCAGCTAGTTGTATTGGCTCGAGCGTAGGTTGCTTTTTTGTACCGTCGAGAGAAGTGACTGACGCTTCGTTGGTTTTCGGTTTGCTAATCTCGACTGGGATGAACTGGGATGACAAAGCTCCGCTTGACGCATCAATGATGCGTACCGCACCGTCGCCCCCAGAGGCGGCCACAAACCGACCGTCGGGACTGAATGCAACTGCGTAGATCGCAGTTTCGAATGAGTGCTTCGCGACAGTCTCGATACCGTCAGCAAAATACTTGGCGAGTTTGTCGCGGTTCCCCATCGAACGCTGGTGCGTCGGAGTCACTAGGATGTCATTGATATCCTTGGGCACTTTGTAGTCAGGGTCGATACGGTAGATCCCGACGGACCCTTTGCCATCAAGAGAACTACCAGCAACGATGCGACTGGCATCTTCGCTCATGTCGACACTGAAAATCCGACCGGGTAGCGAAGGCAATTCCCATTTCAAATTCGCGTCGTCGCCAATCTTTCGATCGGTCGTGCGGTGCATTTGGTAGATCTTAGGCACACCATCGGCGCCGCCGAACAATATGGAATCGCGATTTGGGTGTCGAACGACGCTGTGAATGCCGCCCTTCAATGCCTTGGGAGTGATCGAAGTAATGTTGTCGACGAAGCGTTGTGTTTTGACCTCGATTAGCTTTGCGGTTTGGTCGCGACCGACGGAAACGAGATAGCTACCGTCCTTGGAAAAGACCGTATCGAAAACCCAATCGTTGTGTGATCCTTGAAAGAGGACCTGTTCGCCACTCGAAGCATTGATAACTCGAACCGAAGAGTCTGCACAACCGAACGCAAGCAGCTTTCCATCCGGAGACCAACTAGCACCATAAATGGTGTCGTGCCCAACTGGCAAAGAGATCTGTAGTTCCTTGGTTTCAACGTTCCAAATCTGTACTTCGCCGCTAAGCCCCGGGTTGCCACCGACTGCGGCGAGCAGTTTTCCATCGGGCGAAAATCGAACGGCTTCGATCCGTGGCGATGTGCCGATAAGCCGCGCGATGGGTTTATTGCTTCCCGAGCCCGTATCGTGAAGCAGCACTTCATAGAACCCCGAGATCGCAAGCAGCTTTCCATCAGGCGAATAGTCAAGCGACGTGACAACAGGTGGGCGCGTGTAAACCGGCGGACTGTCGACAGAGTAGCTAACGGATACTGATTCAGGTGTGTCGTCAGTTGCGCCTTGTTCGATCCATTTTCGAACGAGCGCGATTTCTGCTTCGCTAAGCGGGTCGCCTTTTTTAGGCATCTCCGCTTTGCCATCGACCGGAGTAATCTGTCCGACAAGGTAACTTTCGTCTGGCTTGCCAGGTACGATCGCCACTTCTTCCGATTCGCCACCTGCGAGCAATTCATCAAACGATGTCATTAGATAGTCACCAAGTTTCTTCGCTGGTTGGTGACAGCCTTGGCAGTTCGCTTGGAACAGCGGCCGAATTTGCTTGTGGTAACTGACGTTCGTTTTGACGTCGTCGGTCGGCACAACTTCTTCGGCGAAAGAATGAACGCCCGCAAAGCAAAGGCATAAGGCCAATACGAATGAGCTGAATCTTCTTCGATTCGCACGTGCCATCGTGAGACTCCGGCTTTTTTGAATTTGGTTGGTCGGCTTGGTAGGCATCACGCGAACTACCCAGGATTCGCGTGATGTAAAAATTGCCGTAGGCTCGCTATTTTCAAAGAAATAGCGATGCAATTCAAGTGATTACTGCACATTGATACACAACCGAAACGCACCGTTGCGGTTATTTTCGCTTAGGAAAGCGATGCGGAGCACTCATTCATGAATTGCGTGTTCGTTGCATGAACGCCGTACCAGAAGCTATTTTGAACAGCAAGCCAACGATTGCGAAGTCAACGAAACGACTACCTCGTGATCTTCCTCTGTCACATTGGCAACTCGACATGGTTCGATAATTCCCTCAACTTCAGCTACGGGCACGCTTTTTGGTTGCCATGTACCGAGCCCCCACGGCTGCAACGAAACACTCTTAAGATGAGCCAATTGAGCCAACTGTTTCTTGCTGATGGATATGTCGGAAAAATCGTCGACCTTAAAGGTAAGGCCAATGATGCGGTCAAAAATTGGTATCTCAAACCGATCGCAAATCGCTTGAAGCAATGCTGGGCCTTGGTAGTGGACCACTACCGTCGTTCTTTTTGGATTTCACGACACAAAGGGGCCAGCAACATGGCGGTCCGCGCCGTTTGCATCGCGGACCGTCAAAGTATGGTTCGTACTCTGCGCGAGCTTCGAAGCGGCATCGTCGACAACGCTCTGTTCAATTTGGTATTCGTGGTAGTTCTTAGCGATCCATCCAAACGATACGCCTAAGAATACAGATGCGAGGAGGAACGCTTTGAGACTAAATCGTAACAACCGACCAGGTTTCTTGTTCTGTGGCATGATTTGGTTCCAATAAGGAGGAAGGATGAACGGGAGGGTAGGAAACCATTACGTTTTTGTGACGCGTTCGGTTCGTGGTCTAGCTCCGCTCGCTGCAATTTGGGTTTCGGACCTATTCTAGCTGCCAAACCGCTCGAGCGCCATTTGCTTCAATCCTTTCAGGTTGATCTTTCCAGTTCCCAGAACCGGCATCGCTTCGATTTCCGAAAAGCTGTCTTCGGAAGGAATGAACAAATTCGGCAGTTTCTCGTTTCGCAAATGATCTACCAACTCGTTTGGCTTTTTTTCTAAAGGTAAGTGCAAGACAATCAATCGCTCGCCCTTCTTCTCGTCCGGAACCGCGGTGACCGCAATGGACGGTCCGATTTCTTCGTCCATACCCACGAACTGCTGAAGGACTTCCTCAATGCGAATGTGAGGCACCATTTCGCCACCGATTTTTGAGAAGCGACTGATACGACCCGTGATGTGGATGAAACCGTCTTTGTCGAGCTTCGCCATGTCGCCAGTGTTGTACCAGCCATCAACAAGTACTTCTGCCGTCTTCTCCGGATTGTTCAAATAGCCCTTCATCACATTCGGGCCTTTGATCCACAACACACCTTCTTCTTCGACAGCCAGTTCTTCGCCGGAATCGACGTGGGTGATCTTGGCACTAACGCCTGGAATACAACGTCCGACAGAACCTTCGCAAAGTGTTTTTTGATGCTCATCATGGTCGCGGCTAGGTGGAATATTGACGGATACCAACGGGCTGAGTTCCGTTGTTCCGTATCCTTCAACAGGACGCACGCCAAATTTTTCTTCAAAAGCATCGCACAACTCGGTCGGTAACTTTTCCGCGCCCGCGACTACAGTATCCAGTTTTTCGAATTGTTCTTCCGGAACTCGACGCAGGTAAGACCGCAAGAAAGTGGGCGTCGATACCAAGATCGTTCCACCGTGTTTATGTGAGAGCTTACCAACCTGACGAGACTCCAACGGGTTCGGGTGATAGACGCCTTTAATGTCGAGCGTCAT
This sequence comes from uncultured Pirellulaceae bacterium, assembly GCA_964397295.1. Classification (GTDB taxonomy): domain Bacteria; phylum Planctomycetota; class Planctomycetia; order Pirellulales; family Pirellulaceae; genus CAYNJG01. Next base: position 36,401 of record CAYNJG010000023.1, on the reverse strand, counting down.
GACACACCAAAGCGTCACGGTGAACCCCATCGAATGGAAGAACGGTAGGATGCCAACGATCACGTCTTTCGGATCAAGGCTGATGACTTGGTCAATCGCCTCTACGTTCGAAGCCACATTGGCGTAAGTCAACATCACGCCTTTTGGAGTACCAGTCGAACCTGACGTGAAAATGATCGTGAGCACATCGTCGCGGTTGATGGTCTGGAGACCCAGCATGGACGAGAGTACACCAGCGGGAATAGCGTACGCCCCCATGACGCCCGCCAGCTTGTCGGTGAGCGAGACTTTATCCTTAAGGTCTTCGAGGTACACAACTTCGGTGTTTAGGTCGAAGTTAAACTTCTCCATGACCTTGCGTGACGTCAAGACATGCTTGATGCCGGCAATCTCGATACACCTATTCATCACGTCGGATGAGACGGTGTAGTTCAAATTGACGGGAATGCGTTTGTCCAGCACCAACGCCATGTTGGTAAGGACGCCACCAACCAGTGGTGGCAACAGCACCCCAATGTGTTTCTCGTCTTTGTCAAGCACATGCTTCTTCAACAGTCTGCGCAAGATCAGTGCGCGCATCAGTGCTTGTCCACCCGTGACTTCGGTACCCAACGAGTCGGCGAGTTTCGATTTGCTTTTTCTTTTTTTGCAACTACGAATCAACGCATCCGAAACGCTGACCATTTCTTGTTTTCTTTTCTGCAACGCTACCGCTCCCAGGTTCGTAACCGCATTTCGTACGACCGTTGCGTCGGTCACATTTTTGAGTGGCTTGCCGTAGTAGATGTCGATTTTTCGCCGACCCAACGTAGGCATCTTCCAAAAGAACTTACCACCAGAAAAGCTAAATATACTTCCCCATAGCCCATCAAAGTACATCGGAATGACGGGTGCATCGGTATTCTTGAGTATCTTCATCATACCCGGTTTGAATGTCTGCACCTGGGCACTTCGCGAGATTCCCCCTTCTGGAAATATGCAAACAACTTCGCCGTCATTCAAGTACTGACTTGCTTGCCGTAGCGCGCGTATGATCGACTTGGGATTGGCCGAAATCAGAATTGCTTTCCAAACTTCACCCAATCGCTTGACCCAACTCGCTTCAAAATTCCCAGCGTATACCAACGTGCAAACGTGTCGCGGGGTGAAAAACTGCACCAAGAAACCGTCCAACCACGACATGTGATTTGGTGCGAGCAGCGCGCCGCCAGTTTTCGGTACGTTTTCTAAGCCATGCGTTTCAATGCGATAAAACAACTTGAAGTAGCACCAGAAAAATAACCAGGTGAATCGAACGGGAAAGAACCAAACGCACAATCCAAACCCGATCGGCAGTCCAAACATCAAGCCGACAATGGCTAGCACCCAAGTCGAAACCGAGCCTATCGGCCCTAAGACAGCGGTCTGGGGTACGGCTACAGCGGCTATTGTCGCAATAAGTGCTACTTCAGATGCGAATAACAATAAAATCACCTTGTCGCATTGGATTTTCAGACGCTACAGTTTCATCGGTAAGCAAGCTTTGCTCAACTCCGACTTTCGCAAATCGGTCAATATCTCGGTATCGCCATGAATAAGTTCTCGACGTTTCTTTTCGGAATCGCACTCGGCGCGACGCTCATGTACGTCGGCCTGAAGTACCACGTGGTTCGTGCCACCGACGGATTTCACATGGTTGCTAAGTCCAAGGCCGAACTGGGGACGGCTTATGTCGATGTTCGAAACTATACGGCGAATGACTGGAGCGAACGACTACAACTGGCGACGGACATTGCCAATTCAGACAACGATGCATTGAAGGAAGAAGTGGCAGAAGCAACCGTCAACAATTCTCTCGATTCGATGTGGCAAGAATTCAGCTCGCCCATTCAATAGAGTATTCTCGACTGATTTGCTGAAAGAAGCTTAGCGCAACTCTACCTCGGCGGTCGCCACCCGACCGCCGCGAAGAATCTTCAAGCTCACAACGTCTCCAACGCTGTGTGCATCAAGTGCCGACATCAGTTCGTCCATGCTCGTAACTTCGCGACCATCGACCGCCTGAATGATGTCGCCCAAGCCAATGCGGTCGCCTTCCTGGGTCAACCCTCGAAGCCCGGCTTCCTCGGCGCCGCTTCCTTTTTGAACGTCTAAGATCATGATGCCACTGACGCCAAGCTTGCGCATGACACTTTCGCTAGTTCCTCGATCGACAGCGATACCCAGCTGAGGCGGTTGATAACTACCTTGCTTGATGAGTTGTGGCACCACACGATTCACCGTATCGACCGGCACAGCGAAACCGACCCCCGCCGATGTGCCTGACGGGCTATAGATGGCCGTGTTGACTCCGATCAATCGCCCGGCGCTGTCGAGCAGCGGACCGCCTGAGTTTCCTGGATTTATTGCAGCGTCGATTTGAATTACGTCTTCGATTTCGCGACCGCTTGGACTTTTAATCGTCCGACTTTTCGCGGACACGACACCGGTGGTAAGCGTATGACTCAAACCAAACGGATTCCCAATCGCGAACACTGCTTGCCCCACACGAAGTGAATTGCTATCGCCGACCGAAACAGGACGGATGGTTCCTTGTGGCGCGCGGATTTTGAGCACTGCCAAATCATGCGCCGGTGAGACCCCCACTGGCGTTGCTTCGTACGACGTCTGATCTTGCATCACAATCCGTGCTTTGCTCGCATTTTGAATCACGTGGAAGTTCGTCACGATATGGCCCGCTTCGTCCCAGACGAACCCACTGCCAGCTCCTGCTTCGACTTCTTGAATCCGCCGCGAATATGGCGATCGCATTTGGGCGCTCACGTTTACGTAAACGACCGAAGGACTCGTACTTTCAAATAAATCGACCGTGGTCTTTTCGAAGTCCGCCAGTTCACCGCGAGGCGTTACGGTCCGTGCCTCGCCAGATATTCCAAATCCCCACCACCAACGGAGCGTTGGAACAACAAAGACGGCACAGATCAAACCAAGCAAAATCCAGGTCAGAATCAGATTTCGTCGCATTCGTTCATTGTCAATCTGAGTGGAATGCTTCGTATTCTCTAAGAAGTCGTTCATGGCGAGACAGGCTCAAATCCTAAAGACGGTGTGGTTGAACAGTATTGTACGCACGAGAACTCGCCTGCAAACAACAATTGGTACCGTCCTAGGATCAATACGTTTGGCTACCTATAATCTTGTCTCTCAAATTCATCAGAGGAGTCAATCCCTTGCCAGAACAAGTTGTCATAATTGGAAGTGGTCCAGCCGGATGGTCAGCTGCAATCTACGCTGCTCGAGCAAATCTTAGCCCCTTGGTATTCGAGGGGACGGTCAAGCCGGAAATGATTCCGCTGGGACAACTGGCTTTTACGACGGAAGTCGAAAACTATGCTGGTTTTCCCGCTGGCAACATTCGGGCGTTCGTCGAGAGCGCCGTCGACAAGGACCGACAGTGGAACTTGCCGCCGCTGCCAACAGGTGAGGCTCACGAAAAAGACGGCAACCCGCACTACGCGGTGCAAGGCGTCGAGTTGATGGAGTTAATGAAGCAGCAAGCGCTGAACTTTGATACACGTGTTATTGGTGATGACGTTGTTGAAGTTGACTTTTCATCCACTCCCAACAAAGTCATCCCTGCATCCGGTGATCCCGTCGAAGCTCAAACGGTAATCATTGCGACCGGTGCAAGAGCGAACTACTTGGGCCTCGATTCTGAAGAAGCCTACAAGAATAAGGGCGTCAGTGCGTGTGCTGTTTGCGATGGAGCACTACCAACCTATCGCAGCAAGCCGTTGGCAGTCATCGGAGGTGGTGACTCGGCGGTAGAAGAAGCCAGTTACCTCGCGAATCTCAAAGACGCCGCAACCATTTATATGGTGCAACGTCGTGATGTCATGCGAGCCTCGAAGATCATGCAAGAACGCGCTCTCAACCACCCCAAGATCGAGATGGTTTGGAATCATGTGGTCGAAGAAGTAGTCGGTGACGGTGACAAAGTAACTGGGTTGAAACTGAAGAGTACCGTCGATGATTCAAATCGTGAGCTCGAAGTAGGAGGGATGTTCGTCGCGATCGGGCATACGCCTAACACGTCGTTTCTTCAAGGAAAGCTGGAAATGAACGAGAAAGGTTACATTCGTTGGACAAAAGGTTTCCGAACGAATACTAGCGTGGACGGAGTTTTCGCTGCAGGCGACGTCGCCGACGATTACTATCGACAGGCGATCACGTCAGCGGGAACAGGTTGCATGGCGGCGCTCGACGCCGAAAGGTATCTTGCGGAACTGCACTCCTAGCAGTGGATTTCGTGTCAAACATTCGGTCAATAGACTAACTAGCTAACCCCTCAGCAAACGAATATCCAGCCTCTGCCGAGGCTATCACCACGTCGAATACTCCAGCCAACTTGGTTTTTCTCGACGTGTTTGCAGATCGAGAAAGAAACCATGGCAGAACCCAATAAAGTCTATCGCGACCGAGAGATACTTACGGAAGCACAAGCCAAAGGCACGATGGCGACGATCGGAGCTTTTGCGCGCCTTTCCGGTCCGGGCTGGCTTCAAAGCGCGATCACGCTTGGCGGAGGTTCGCTCACTGGTGCTTTGTTCCTGGGCGTACTAGGCGGGACGAGCATGCTTTGGTTGCAGCTGATGGCGATCATCATGGGCGTCATCATGCTCTCTGCGATCAGTTATGTGACTCTGTCTACTGGCAAGCGTCCTTTCCAGGCGATCAACGAATACGTGAATCCTGTCTTGGGTTGTGGTTGGTTACTTGCCACCAGTATGGCCAACATGATTTGGTGCATGCCGCAATTCAGCCTTTCCTACGCAGCTTTGAATAAGAACCTCGCCGCAGGAAGCCTAAACGAATCGACCGGCGTACAGCTTGGCATTAGCGCCGTCTTGTTAGTACTAGCCTTCATTTTGGTCGTACTGAACGAGCGACAAGGACTGGCTTCGAAGATCTTTGACGTCTTTCTAAAAGGTCTCGTTGGTCTGGTCGTCATTTGTTTTTTCGGCGTTGTGATTTATTTGATCACCAAAGAGGGTTTGCAGTTGGGAGAAATCCTTGCGGGCTTCATCCCCGACTTGCGACAGTGGAGTAACCCAACGGGAAAAGCTGCAGAATTGCTGCAGCAAATCCCAGAGACGATGCAAGCGTATTGGTCGGGTGAAATCGTAAACAATCAACGCGACGTAATGATTGGCGCCGCCGCCACAGCAGTCGGAATTAACATGACGTTCTTGCTGCCCTATTCCATGTTGGCGCGTGGTTGGGATAAGCCGTTCCGAGGTCTCGCGCGTTTTGATCTCTCTACCGGCATGGCGATTCCCTACGTTTTGGTTACAAGCTGCGTTGTTATTGCCTCGGCATATAGCTTCCATGGCAAAGTTGACGAGAGCTTTCTGAGCAGTGATCCCGCAACAATGAAAGAAAGTCCGATTTTCGCTTCGGCACAACCGATCCTCACCGACCGGATTCAGTTCGAATTAGGCAGCCAAGCTGCAGCGGAAGCCACGGCAGAAGCTCGAACGGCATGGGTCGCATCACTTAGCGAATCCGATCAGAAACTCTCTGAAGAAGTACTGGAGAAACGCTACATCAATACGTTGGGTGCGAAAGCAATCAGCGAAATGAGTGAAGACGCACTTGCAACAACGATGGCTGCCCTTCCTGACGCAGAGAAAAAACTAGCCGGAACTGTCGTGAAACGCGACGCCTTTCAGTTAGCACAATCACTCGCTCCACTTCTCGGCGACCGCAACGCCAACTTCATTTTTGGACTCGGAGTCCTAGGAATGGGCTTTTCGTCAATCATTATTTTGATGCTCATTAATGGTTATGTGTACCGCGAACTCGTGCCCGAAAAGTACGGGAACATCGCGCACTATGTCGGCTGCTTGGTAGCCGGAATTACCGGAGCCCTTTGGCCCTTCATCTGGAACGGCCCTTCGAAACTTTGGCTTGCGATCGTGACTTCGACCTTTGGAATGATGCTCTTGCCGATTGCCTACATCACGTTCTTTTTCCTAATGAACAACAAGAAGTTATTGGGTGACGAAAAACCTACGGGTGGCAGCTTGATCGCTTGGAACATTGCCATGGGTATTTCCGTCATCGGAGCGACCGTGGCAGCAGGTTCGGCCATGTGGCAAAAAATGAGCAACCCAACAGTTGGACCAACGATGATTGGCATCGCAGTTTTCTTCGTGGCCATGTCATTGGTCGGCTTCGCAGCACGTACCAGTCCTGCGGAATCGAAGAGCAACGCATAAGCGCAGAACTAGGCGACGGAACAATCGACTAGCCCGTGATTGAGGAGGAAATCGTGGAAACAATTTCGGTATCGGATGCAAGGAAAGCTGATGCGGTCGGCAGTGTTGCCAAGCTACAGGGCTGGGTGCGCACTCGGCGCGATTCCAAAGGCGGGTTTTCTTTTCTCGAGATCAACGACGGCTCTTGTTTAGGCAACATCCAAATCGTTGCCGATGGAAAGCTGCCAAACTATGAAGACGAAATTAAAAAACTCACCGCTGGCTGCAGCGTAACGGTTGAAGGCACCGTTTCCGAATCGGGTGGCAAAGGCCAAGCGACGGAAATCCAAGCCTCCGCCGTAAGGGTCCACGGCTGGGCGGATCCGGAGCACTATCCGCTTCAGAAAAAACGTCACACGATGGAGAAACTGCGTGAGTGGGCTCATCTTCGTCCACGCACGAACACGTTCGGGGCTGTTGCTCGCGTACGCAATTGCATCTGCAACAGCATCCATCAGTTCTATCAAGAACAAGGTTTTCTGTACGTGCACACGCCCGTGATCACAGCCAGTGACTGCGAGGGTGCGGGTGAAATGTTCAAGGTGACGACGCTGGATTTGGAAGCAGTACCAAAAGGTGAAGGTAGCAAAGTCGACTACACCAAGGACTTTTTCGATCGCCCGAGTTACCTCACCGTCAGCGGTCAACTAGAAGGGGAAATCTACGCAACGGCGCTCGGAAAGGTCTACACGTTCGGCCCAACCTTCCGCGCAGAGAACAGTAACACATCGCGTCACCTAGCCGAGTTTTGGATGATCGAGCCCGAGGTCGCCTTTAACGAACTAACCGACAACATGGATTTGGCCGAGGCGTTCTTGAAACGCATCTTCGGTGATGTGATGTCAAAGTGCGAAGAGGATATGACGTTCTTCAACGATCGCATCGACAAAACAATTTTGGAAACTCTGAAGCAGGTTGTGGAAAGCGACTTCGAACGTTTGTCATATACCGAAGCTGTGAAGATACTCGAAGAGTGCGGCGAAGAGTTCGAGTACCCTGTGAAGTGGGGAATCGATCTGCAGTCCGAACACGAACGCTATCTGACGGAGAAGAAATTCAAACGACCCGTCATTCTGTATGACTATCCGCGAACGATCAAACCGTTCTACATGTACGTCAATGACGACGACAAAACCGTCCGGGCGATGGATGTACTTGTGCCCAAAGTTGGCGAGATCATTGGTGGTAGCGAACGAGAACACCGTTTAGATGTCCTGAAGTCTCGCATGGGCGAGCAGGATTTAGACCCAGAAGAGTACTGGTGGTACTTGGACCTGCGACGATTCGGAACGGTCCCTCACGCCGGTTTCGGTCTCGGACTAGAACGCGCGGTTCAGTTCGCAACCGGCATGGCGAACATCCGCGATGTCATTCCGTTTCCGCGGACGCCGGGTAACGCGGAATTCTAGAGCTCCATTGCCCGTTCTGAGAGCGGTACAAAGTCAAATAATTCAACCTCGGGTCCAGTATCACTGCCGATTCGCTCGGCTACGGGATCCGCGGCTGGAACGAATTCTGGCTCCACGTTTGGCTCGGAAACGGTCAATGTTCGCGTCGAAGCTCGCATCCCCGGTCGAACCAAGATCGATCTCATGGCTCCTGTGGTCGAGCCAGTGGGATTCGCAACCAGCGGGCTGAGTCCACGGTTAGCTTCTTGTCGACGCAACTCGGCAATCGTGCGTTCCCTTTCGGCAGCAGCTTTGGCCGCTTGCAGTCTCGCGGCTTCTACTCTGGCTGCCTGTAGTCTTGCCGCCTCCACTCTCGCTGCTTCAAGCCTGGCAGCTTCTACTCTGGCGGCTTCTGCTTTGGCTGCGGCCACTCTGGCGGCTTCTTTTCTCGCTAATTCGATTCTAGCAGCCTCTTGCCTCGCTGCTTCAAGTCTTGCCGCTTCTACTCTAGCTGCCTCAATCCTGGCGGCTTCCAACTGTGCCGCTCTTGCTCTGGCTGCCTCTGCGGTGAGCGCCGCTGAGCCGCGCATTGTGACTCCAGGTGGTTGCGGTATTTCGTCTGCTGACTCTACTTCGCTCGTGCCGCTGGTCAGCGACTCCCATTTGCTAGACGCAAAATCCGAAAGCGAGAGACGCATCTTGTCCTGGTTCTTGGCGATTTGGCGATTGATCTTGTTGGGCAAGCCGTTGCGTTTTTCTTGAATCTTGTCGAGCAAAATCTTGTGGACACTGCCGCTTAACTGCTGCACCATCGGGCCTTTCAGCTTGCTCACACGCTGAAGCTGAAAATCGGTAACGTTCAAATCGGCTTGCGTTACTTCCGGCAACAAGATGACATCCGGCGGGAACTTTCGTAGGTCCATCGTCATGCCAACCTGACACCAAATTCGCATTTCGACAGCCGCATTGGCATCGGCACTGATGTTGTACATCTGGATGCCCTTTGCCCAATTCGCCATACGTCCATGCACGTGCAGTCTGGATTTTAACGCAACTTCGAAGCCGACTTTTCCTGCACCAGCATCGCGAACATTCTCGATTCGCATTTTCAAGTTTTCATTAGGGTCGATCTGCGTTACTTCATATCGTTTCCACGTACCATGGTTGACGTCTTTCCACTGGCGTTTCGTGTACCAATTCATCATGCCCTTGCGTTGGACTTTAACTCCGGCCCAACGCTTTTCGGTTTTGCCCCAGTCCTTATCCTGAACGTACTTCTGTGGCACGTTCTCGCGGACGATGCGTTGCATCATCGTTTGAAACCACTCGGGCGCGTCCTTCACCTGGATCGTTTGATTCTGACGTGGCAGCTTTCGTTTCAAAATCGATACGAGCTCACCTTGATTTGGCACTCGATTGTTTGAAGGGATGCGAACCTGTGGCGGCGGAGCAAGCTCCGTAAGTTGGGGCCGGGCGGCTTGTCGTTGCGCGGTTCGATGTAGACTGGATGGTTCGCGTGGAGCGAAAATGGGACGCGTGGTTTGCGCAGGAGGGAACGAAGGCGGCTCCGGCCGCGGCGGTGTCTGGCCAACGACACTTTCGTATGTTGCGAGCAACAAAATTATGCCAACGATAAGGTGCTGTACCGTCACTTCGCTTCCCTTCAACTAGCGGACAGACTCATCATCCCATACGATCATCGACTAGTAACAGATCTGTTCGCCGCTGTTTTTCCCAATATCGCTAGCATCGTTGTAACCAAACTGACCCATGATTCTTTTGCTCGATAACTACGATTCTTTCACGTTCAACCTAGTCCAGCGGTTGGGCGAACTCGATCCAACATTGGAAATCGAAGTGCACCGTAATGACAAAATCACGGTGGAAGAAATCGAAGCTAAAAAGCCGAGCCACCTGATCATTTCGCCTGGTCCGTGTACTCCGAACGAAGCGGGCATCTCGCTTAATTGCGCAGAACACTTTGCTGGCAAGGTTCCGATCTTGGGCGTTTGTTTAGGCCATCAGTCGATCGGTCAATCTACCGGAGGGACAATCGTCCGAGCAAAACAACTGATGCACGGCAAAACCGACAAGATTCATCACGACGACAAAGGCTTGTTTTCTGGACTGCCGAATCCGTTCGTCGCTACGCGATATCATAGTTTGGTGATCCAGCCTGACACGCTCAATCCGGAGTTCATCGTGACGGCATGGGCCGACGGTCCCAACGGCGAGCGAGAAATCATGGGCATTCGCCACAAGACACTTCCGATCGAAGGGTTGCAATTCCATCCCGAGAGTTTTCTTACCGAACAAGGCCCACAGATGCTGCAACGGTTTGTCGAGATGAAAGCTTAGTTCTTCGTCGAGAAAACTAGTCGAGCGAATAAGCCGGGAGAACCAACGTAAGATGATCGATCTCCGAGAAGCACTCGCACTCGTCACAAGCCACTCGCAGCCGCTCGGTGAAGAGACTCGGTCCGCGGTCGAAAGCGTTGGCTACTTCTTGGCAGAGGACATCGTTGCCGATGTGGACTCGCCACCGCACAACAAGTCGCTCGTCGACGGTTTCGCAATCCGGGCGGAAGATTCGAATCGCGAGCTGAAACTAGTCGAACAAGTCATCGCCGGCCAAGTACCTTCCAAACCCGTCGAACCTGGCACTGCAAGTCAAATCATGACGGGCGCCCCGATTCCGGACGGCGCGGACGCGATGGTGATGGTTGAAGACTGCGTAGTTGAATCGGGCACCGTAAGAATCAATCGTGAGGCAAAACGTGGGCAACATATTATGCCTCGCGCCACTTCCTTCGGCCAAGGCGAAGTTGTACTGCCAAAGGGAGCCTTAGTACGACCGATTGAAGTTGGTTTGCTTTGCGAAGTTGGTCGCGATCGAGTGCAGTGTTTTCGAAAGCCCAGTGTAGCCGTCTTGCCCACAGGAGAAGAACTGGTACACGCGACCGCCAACCCAGGACCGGGACAGATTCGCAACAGCAACGGGCCCATGCTTTCCGCCCGAGTAAGCGATGCCGGATGCTCCGTCCAACAGATTGACGTGGCTAGAGACAACGTCAATGACTTGCGAGCAAAGATCGAACGCGGGCTAGAATCAGACATTCTAATTCTCTCTGGTGGTGTTTCTGCCGGCGTGCGTGATCTAGTTCCACCAACTCTCGAATCGTTGGGAGTCAAAAAAGTGTTCCACAAAGTTCGGCTCAAGCCAGGAAAGCCAGTTTGGTTCGGCGTACACTCAACAACGGACAAACAGACGCTTGTGTTCGGACTTCCGGGCAATCCCGTAAGTTCGTTGGTTTGCTTCGAGCTTTTCGTATACCTCGCCATTCGTTGTCTTTCTGGCAACACGAAAGACGTGCCAAAACAGACCGTCCAACTTAGCGAAGAATTGCAGATCACTGGCGAACGGCCGGTTTTCTACCCAGCGTCGACCTATCTCGAAGACGGCCAGCTATTCGCGAAACCCATCGCATGGAAGGGTTCGTCCGACATGCTTACGATCTCCAAAGCGAACTGCTTGATCTTTCTAGATGCTGGAGCACGGACATATGCCAAGGGCGAAAAACTGAACGCGATCACCATCTAGGAACTGCGGGCAAACAGATACGCCAAGTCTGTTATCGGCGGAAATCTCAGGCTAAAATACGCGGGACATTGACTCCTTTTGCGAGACGTTCCGATGCGAAACAACGAAAAAGCCGACGCCTCTATTGATCGGCGAACAATGCTCTTGGGAGCTGGCGCCGCGGCTGCAGGCATGCACTTTCTTTCGGCACGAACGAGCGAGGCTCAAGAATTGATGCCGCGTCCGACAAGTTCCCGTTTAATCTTGCTCTCTTGCAAACTGGGCATGATCGCAAAGAAGGCGGACGGTAAAGACCTCTCACTGGTCGAACGTCTGAAAATGGCCAAGGAAGCGGGCTTCGATGGTGTCGACTTTGACGAAGCTGGAAATTTCACAGAAAAAGAAGCTCGCGAAGCCGTTCTAGAGTCCGGCGTGTTCGTGCACAACGCAATCAATCACACGCATTGGAGCATTCGACTGACCAGTGCCAAAGAAGAAGAACGAGCGAAGTCGCGGGCTAACGTTGAACACTGCATTCGTCTTTCGCACGCGGCTGGCGGCAATGGAGTTCTTATCGTCGTCGGTCGCGCAAGTGATGGGACGGAAGAAGAAGTTCTAGATCGTTGCAGCAATGAGATCCGGAAAATGATCCCGCTTGCAGCGTCACTGGGCCAACCGATTCTCATCGAGAACGTTTGGAATCAGATGATGTATGTGCACGATGGTCCCGACGATCAATCCGCCCAACGTTTCATTGATTTCGTCGATAGCTTCAACAGCCCGTGGGTTGGTATGTACTACGATATCGGCAACCACTGGAAGTACGGTTCGCCCGGCGATTGGATTCGCCAGTTCGGCCATCGTTGCAGGAAACTTGACCTAAAGGGGTTCAGCAAAGCCAAAGATAAATTCGTTGATATTGGTGAAGTCGAAGGCACCGTCGAAGAGGGCAACCTAAAAGTTGTGGACGACCTGCCGTGGGATGACGTTCGTAAAGCGTTGAACGAAATCAATTTCACCGGATGGGCAACCGCTGAAGTCGGCGGCGGCAATGTTGAACGTTTGACTGTCGTCCGCAAGCAGATGGAAAAAGTTTTCGGCTTAGTTTAGATATGCTCTGGGTCAGCAACGGCGTGTTGGATCGATGCGACGATGCAAGTATTTGTTTAATGTACTTGCGCCCGCTTGAATTTCACGAACGGCTATACAGCAAGCGTTGTTCTGACGCCGAACATCGGTCCATCTGCATCATGGCGGCGATAGGTTTTCACCGATTGCGGATTGCCTTTAATTCTCTTACATCACTTCTTTGAACTTCATGCAATCGATCCTTGTTAACATCGCGACTTTCGAGCATGTTCGTCGGGAAACCACCACGACCGACCAGATGCCATGACCAACTTGGACATCATATTCGAAGACGATCAGATCCTGCTGGTTAACAAACCGGCAGGCATCGGTACGCAGGCGCCTCGGCAATTCGATAGCCTGGAAGCTCGGGTCCGCGAGTACCTAGTGTCGCTTGAACCAGAGCATACTCCATACCTAGGCATTCCACATCGTATCGATCGCTGCGTGTCCGGCCTCGTTGTTTTCGCAAAACGAAAGAAGGCTGCTCAACGACTCGCTAAACAATTTGAACGTCGTGAGGTCGAAAAGAGTTACGTTGCTTTGGTATCCGGCGAGGTTGTCCCGAACTCAGGAACGTGGACAGATACGATGCGAAAGATTCCCGAAGAACCGCGTGGCGAGATCGTGACCGCAACGCACGAGGACGCAAAGGAGGCCGTATTGCACTACGAGGTTGTCAGTCGAGACGATTCAACGTCGAAGCTGAAGATATCGCTTGAAACCGGGAGGATGCATCAGATCCGCATTCAATGTTCGTCTCGGGGCCACGCTATTTTGGGCGACGAAATGTATGGCAGCAGAGTCCCCTTTGGTGCGCCGTTTGAGAACGAACGCGATCGGCAGATTGCGCTGCATGCGGCTACGCTACGAATCGAACATCCACGAACGCGAGAGCGCATTTCTTTTTCGGCGATGGCAAGCTGGCCAACACCCTGAGTCTCAATAGTTACTTTCGCTGCTTGATGCTGCGACTGTACTGCTCCAAGATTCGACGTTCGCGTCCCGACAGACTCGATTCACCTCGCTCGTGCAGCTTCTTTAGAATCTTATCCGCTTGCTCGGCAAGTTTACTATCTTGCCCCTCACCCGGATCGTGTACTTTCAGTTTCGGTTTGGATTTCAGCGGGTTGGAAAAACCTTTGCCGGAAACCAAAGCGGCGGGCAACATTTCGGCCAACGTCCAACGTGTTCTGAAAAACATGTAAGCGTAAGCAGCACCGACCAAGTGAACGAGAAACGCCACATTGCTGGTCTTCAGTCCGAGCTGACCAATGATGTCGCCACCGACAAAAACGATCCCCATAATCCAAGCCGGAATCCCGAAAAACGGAAACAGGATCAGATAGATTTTCTGATGCGGGAAGTGCAAACAGAAGAGTAAGAACACGGCCGTGGTCGCGCCGGAAGCGCCGAGTACGCTGCTATTGCCTGGCTGGCCGGAAATCAATTCTACGAGCAACCAAATCAAGTTTCCGGCGAGAGCAGCAGTTAAGTACATCCAAAGAAATCGCTTCGAACCGTACATGGATTCGATCGGCCTTCCGAAGAAAAACAGCACGAGCATATTGCCAAAGATGTGACTCGTACTCGCATGCGCGAACGCTGCTGTGAGAATCCGGAACCAATACCAAGGTTTACCTGCGTCGCTTTCGTTGAGGGCGAGAAAGTTAGACAGTGAACCGGTCGTCGACTTCTTAACGATTGCAATCTTCGACCTTAAGTCATCCAGCTCTGTGACTAATTGCTCAGCTGCGTCTCGCTGTCCGGTGCGCTGAAGTTGATTAATCTCCTGAACAACACTTTGCTCAAGCTTTTGAAGCTCAACCAGAACAGGTGCGTTGGCTCGCGGTGAAAACGCGTCCAAGACAAATAAGACTGCGTTAATGGCGATCAACACAATCACGATCGAGCGTGTGTTCACGCCGTTGTTCATAGAAAAGAAGCTGCCACCAGCTTCTTCGCCGCGATAGTAGTTTCTGTCGTAGATACCCATCGACTCGTTGTTCCGCCATATGTCGTTTACTTAAACGTATCTTACGCAACGAAGGCTAAACATGGCGAGTCGAAAAAAGCCGCGTATTCTTTGGATTGTGGAACATTATGCGGCCAGCGGCAAATCCCCGATGCCCGGAATGGCCAAAAAGCCTTGGAAAACGGCAACACGTCGACTAATCTAAATGAATCGCTGAACGTACATGCGTCGCTTCTGGCAGTGTGTCCACGTGTAATAGCTTGGCTATCGTTCAGTCGTCTTCACACCGGAGCAGAATAGATGGGCCGTGGTCGATTTTTAGTCGCAAGCTGTTGTTTGTTGGTACTTCCTCTTTTGATGGGTGCCAAACCAGCGAAAAAGACATCGCGTTTATTCAAGGACGCAGAATCTGTCGAAATGTTTTCGGCAATTGAGAATGGCGATATCGAAGTGAAGCTCATCCCCAAGGATGCCACACTATCGACAATCATTTTCAAGAACAAAACGAAGAAGCCGTTGCGCATTGAGTTGCCAGCCGCATTCGCAGGAGTTCCTGTACTCGCCCAAGGTGGCGGGTTTGATGACGGTTTTGGTGGCGGTGGCGGCAACGGTGGAGGTCAGGGCCAAGGTGGTCAACAACAAGCTTTGGGCGGTGGCCTCGGTGGCGGCGGCGGTGGCCTCGGCGGCGGCGGTGGTGGCCTCGGCGGTGGCGGCGGTGTTTTCAACGTTGCTGCTGAACGCGTTCAAAAAGTCAAAGTCAAAACAGTTTGCCTCGAACATGGCAAGAAAGATCCGAATCCGCGTGTTGCTTACGAAATCAAGGCGATCGATTCGTTTACCAAGGACAAGCAGGTTCACGAAGTTCTCAACATGCTTGGCCGAGGCGAAGTCGATCAGGTTTCCGCGCAGGCGGCCGCTTGGCATCTAACGGATGGTTTGACCGCACAGCAACTCGCCAGCAAAGTGAAAGTGAAGCACTTGAACGGCAGTGTTGAAATGTACTTCTCACCAGCTCAAGTTCGGCAAGCATCGAAGATTGTCGAAGTTGCAAAGCACCGAGCAGAGAAACGTAGCGAAGATACCAAGAGCTCGGGTGAGTCGGAAGAAAAGCACGAACCTATTTCCGCTATCTAGTTCGTCCGCAGCAAACAAACTACGCAAAAGCAAAAGTCCCGCTTTAATAGCGGGACTTTTTTATTCATGGTCCTCGAATAATCCGAGGTCATGGGCGTTGGCCTCACGGCCTACCGTCTACTGTAAGCCGTTCAGATTTAGCTTCCGGACGAGACCCTTGAGCTGGCGCTCGTAGTCTTGGCGTTCCGCTTCCCACTTGGCGAATTCGTCAGCCATACGATGCTCGCGGCGATCAAGGAGCATCTCGCGAGCATCAAGTTCCGTGGCGAACGTTTTGATTTCGTCCTGCCGTACCGCAAACCAGTCTTGCATTTTGCTCGATTGCTCTCGCAATGCGACTTGTTTTTGTTCGAGCAAGGTTTGGACGGAAATCAACTCGTGCTTGCGATCTTCAAGGACTGCCTTTTCATTTGAGTATTCACTATCCAGGCGAGCGCGCAAACTCGCGATCAAGTCCGAAAGCTGTTCCGGCGGAGTCGTTTCCGAAAGCTGTCCCCACAACTGCTCAGTCACAAGTCGCATTTCAAGCGCCTCGCGATGTAACGCTTGTGTTTCTTCCTGCATGCGGCCCAACACGGCCTTACGTCGATCGAGCTCTAGTTTCTTCTCGGCTAACAATCGCCGTTCCGATTCCAATTCGGTCGCGGAAGTGTTGCCACCAAGCCTTGTATCAACTCGCTCGAGATGACTATCGGCAAGCAGCTTTGGAAATGCATCGACACGATTGCGTGGATGGGTACACGTCGCTGGCTCTGACGTTTCGATTGTGGCCGTTTCTTCTTCAACAGCCGCTGACTCTTCTATTTGCTCCACGGCTTCTTCCGCGTCAGCACTTGAACCGGAAAACTGTGCAACCAGCCGCTCGACTTCTTCAAATTCCTGATCCGTATGTGCTGAGTGAAAATGGTTCACTCGCACATCGACTTCTTGTTGAACGTAATTTATTTCAGCGACGTACGGTTCGATGCTCTCATCGGGAACGATACCGACGTCCATCGTTTCCAGTTCATCCAGTTCAGAGTCCAAAGCGGGTTTGTTGGCGTAGGATTCGAGATCGAGTCCGCTATCCAACATGCCTTCGTTCTTGGCTGCGCTTTCTTCTGGACTGAGTTCGGTGCCTGCGGATGCATTTGAATGCAGACGCGCGTTGCGCAATTGGTTGTCGAGCTGCGCGAGCTTTGCGTTAAGCTCCGCCTGTCGCACATCGATCTCTTTGTTCTGCTCTTGGACGTAGGACAGCAACTCGCTGGCTTGGCGATCCACCTGTTGGGTCGACACATTGGGATCGCGACCCGCAAATGCCATCCATGGGCTGGACTTATCGTCAGCGGAGGACAGGAGATTGTGAGGAGGATCTAATCGACTGGCCTTTGCTTGGGTGGCCGTTGATAGCACTGATTCGGTCATGTTGGTATCTGCTGGATATCAGTCGTGAAAGTCAAACTAACCGGCAAGGTCTGCACAGCTTTACTTCGTTGATCGACAAACGAAGCAGAAATGTTCAACTCAATGTCGGGTTAGCTTCTGTTAACACGCTGTCACCAAAAAACGCACAAATGCACCTTTGCAGATGCACCTTGCGATATGTGAACCCTTGAACCGATAGATTCCCCGTGGGAAAATTGCAGGCTTGCTTTCAGCAAGCAGCGTTTCTTCGCAAACTTCAACTAGTACGCAAACGACTGCTCGCCAATCCTTTGGAGTTCACGATTCGATGAGAGTAGAACCGCTCGGCGACAAGATCGTTGTAAAACGCTTGGAATCCGAAGAAGTTACGGCAGGAGGAATCGTGCTACCGGACTCAGCGCGCGAAAAGCCACAACAGGGTCGCGTGCTATCAGTCGGTGATGGCAAGCTTTTAAAGGACGGCACACGCTCCCCGCACGACGTGCAGGAAGGCGACCGCGTCCTCTTCGCTTCGTACGCCGGGCATGAAATTAAGATCGATGACAAAGAGTTGTTGATCATGAGTAGCGACGACATCATGGCCGTCATGGATTGATCTGCGCTAACGGGTCCTCCATCGGGCTACCGCAATCAGTCATCGACCAACTGCCTCATTGGCCGAGTTGGCGAAAATTCGCGGAATCGCGATCGCTTTCTTTTTTCGGCGACGTAGCGTTAGAATAAGGAGTAGTCGCCGTCTACTGCGGTGATTTAGCAGGTAAGGGCACTTTTTCTAGCGAGCTTCTGTGATGAGCCGATTCGCATTTGCGTCTGTTTTTTCTATTTTCGTTTCCGCTATTGCACCAGCAACTTCCGCCGCGGCCGAAGCACCCGCGAGCCGCGACCAGCTAGTCGAACGCGGTGTGATGTTCTTGCGAACCATGCAAAACGACGACGGATCGTTTTCGCCAGAGCTCGGCCCCGGAATCACATCGTTGGTGACGACCTCCTTGCTGCGAAGCGGAGTTCCAGAGAATGACCCTCTCATCGCGAAGGCACTTCAGTACATCGAGAACTTCGCGCAGGAAGACGGTGGCATCTATCGGGAAGGTTCTCTCTATCGAAACTACGAGACGAGTTTGGCGATGCTTTGTTTTTCCGAAGTGAAAGCCGAGCGATTTGCAGAATACAACAAGCGGGCTCAAAACTTTGTAAAGAGCATCCAATCGGACGGTGATCCATCCGAATCCAAGTACGGTGGTGCTGGCTACGGAAAACATAAACGACCCGACTTGTCGAACACGAGCTTTATGATCGACGCGTTGAAGGCATCGGGGCTTGATGAAGACGATGCGGCGATGAAGAGAGCATTGATTTTCGTTTCGCGGTGCCAAAATCTTGAGACGCACCACAACACAACGCCACACAACAACAAGATCGGCGACGGCGGTTTCTACTACACTTGCGCGGCTGGCGGCAGCAGCCAAGCCGGTACCGTCGAAAACGGCGGCTTGAGAAGTTACGGGTCGATGACTTATGCCGGCTTGAAGAGTTTGATCTACGCGGGCGTGGAGAAAGACGACCCAAGAGTGAAGGCCGCGACCGAGTGGATCTCGAAAAACTATGATCTATCGAAAAACCCCGGCATGACTCCGCCAAAAGACGGACTGTATTACTACTACCACACGTTCGGAAAGTGCTTAAGCGCGTTGGGCGAGAAGACAATCAAGGACGCGAATGGCAAGGAACACGATTGGCGCGCTGAATTGATCGAAACGATGGCCAAAAACCAGAAGAAGAACGGCTCGTGGGTCAATGAAAGTGACCGCTGGTTGGAGGGCGACGCTGAATTGGTCACCGCATACGCGCTACTTAGCCTTTCGTATTGCCAGTAGATTGGTTCGCCTCAGGGCCTGCCCGTGAATTGCTAAGCCCCTTATACTCGACAAACAGACTACTCACCAACTATCGCGGAAGGATCGCACACATGTCGAAGTACGTCGTTCGATACGGTGCGATGCGATCACTGGGCGTGTTTGCAGTTCGTACGAATCAAACGATGAACCGTGGTGAGAAAGTCGTTGCACGAACAAGTCGCGGGCTTGAGGTAGGTGACGTGCTCTGCGAAGCCACCGATGACGCTGTCGAGCAGATTAAAAATCCCGACAACGGCCAAATCTTGCGAAAGCTATCGAGCGACGACGCCAGCGAGCTCGAGCACATACAACTAAAATCACGGGAAGAGTTTGAGACCTGTGAACGCTACGTTCAGAAACTCGGCTTGTCGATGGAATTGGTGGATGTCGAGAGGATTTTCGGTGGTGAGCGCATCGTAGTGTTTTATCTAGCGGACGAACGCGTTGACTTTCGCGAACTCGTCAAACAACTTGCGCATGAGTTTAAGACTCGTATCGAAATGCGTCAGATCGGAGTTCGTGACGAATCGCGACTGCTAGCCGATTACGGTGATTGCGGAAAACCTGTATGTTGCAACACTCATCTTTCGGCGATGCCACCAGTTTCCATGAAAATGGCGAAGATACAGAAGGCCACGTTGGATCCTACAAAGATTTCCGGCAGGTGTGGTAGATTAAAATGTTGCTTGCGTTACGAGTACGATACGTACTTGGACTTACAAAAAGAGTTGCCACCCATCGGTTCCGATATTGTTACGCCAAACGGACGGGCAAGAGTCTTGAATCAATCGATACTAGCGAGTCAACTACTAGTATCGCTGGAGGATGGGCGTCGAGTGCTGATAGGGCTGGATGATGTGCTGACTGTTTTGAAGCGTGGAAGCGGTGCCCCTCCTCGTCGCAGTAATCAGGGCAGGCGCAAGCACAAAAAAGAAAATGACGGCTCGGCTGAAAACTAAAACGATGTCTGAATTCCCTCATCCAATTTACAAAGTGTTGCGAGACGATCCTCGATATACAGTCGAGGCCTACCAGTTCGTGCGCGAAGCCCTGTCGTACGCACAGGACGTGATGGGACTGGGCGTTACCGAGTCCGTGCCCGGCGGCGATCCCCAGCAAATCGATCGTCATTTAACTGGCCAACAACTCTGTGAAGCGAGCCGACTGTATGCCTTGGATCAATTCGGCTTGATGGCAAAGACGGTGCTAGAAAGTTGGGGGATTCGATCCACCGATGATTTGGGCGAGATCGTCTACAACTTGATCAAAGTAGATCTCATGAAGAAGTCCGACAGTGATCGCCGTGAGGACTTTGATGGCGTGTTCGATTTTGACCGCGGCCTCACGGAATCATTTCAGTTCACAGCTGTCGACGAGATCGAACTCTAGGTTTCGGTACCGGCAACGATTGTCGATCAAGTGCCCCACGGTTGGATGGAGCTGGATGAACAAGCGACAAAAAAAGCCGTCGAAGTCTCGAGCGAATCCTCAAACTGGATCGCAAGATCGCGAGGAAACGAACGAACCGCTAGTTGGTCGTGAGCCAAACAATCCGCCGCGGAAAAACGTACTGCTTTTAACCTTCAGCATCGCCGCGTTTGCGATATGGTCAGGGTTCTTGATCTGGCTGGCTTGGCAAACCTTAAATGAGTAACAACTAACAGTCATAACGCCTGGATTCCCGCGTACAATGCAGAGATAGCAAACGGGTGGAGTTCTTCAATGGTAAGTCAAATGCACAGTCGAACGAAAACGCTGAGTACATTGTCTCTCATCGTTGTCGTTCTATTCATCGCATTGCCAGTCGCTGCTCAGCAGATTACGCCGCAGAGCAGCAATAAATCGCATCGCTTCCTGCCGCCTAGTCAGCGTCCGAGAAGGACTGATCTTCGGTCGCCCGAATACCTTGAAGCGTTCGAGCAATACCAAAAGCTCCGTCGGCAGCAGAGGAGCAATGGTGATGTACCACTCCCCTTCCAGCCAGGCCAGTTCACGCCGGAACCGTTAAGTGCAGACCAATCGAATCCAGCTCAGATTAACCTAGATCTATACGAACAACTTGGCGAGCGAGAAAAAAGACTGCTGAGAAGAATAGCGGACGATGCAATGGCTGACATCGCAAAGGAAATCAGCAAAGACGTTTCGGACCTCAATCGACAATTCCGCAAACGGCTTGGCATGGAAACGGAGGATGAATCGAATGCATCTAATCCAAAGTTTGACTTACCAGATGAGGTACTGAGCCCTTTTGAAAAGGCTAAGAAGACCTATCGAGAGCAAAGCAAAAGACTCAGCGCGGACTACAGGCAAGCGATGGAGGAATTCAAAAAACAGTGGCCCTCTGAAAAAATTCCGCCTGAAGAATGGCTAAAAAAAGTTCAGCCGTTCATCAGCTCAGAAGTTGTAGAACAGTTGCACGACTATCGTGCTTACGAAGAAGGCAAGACCGAAAAGCTACCCGATTCAGCGTACCCGAAAGCACCAACGAGCGACTTCGCAAACAACAGCTTTTCCGGTCGACTGCTTGAGTCAGTCGTGAAATCGCTCGACTCGAGCACAAACCAACTGCTGAAACGAACCAAAAAAAACAACAGCAATGGCAAAAAAGATCCGTCGCTTTTTAAATTGCTACACCAAGCAACTACGAATCAATTCAAATCCATCAATAAATCCATCACCTCGCGCACCGAGCGGTATGCACAGTCCTCCGCAGCTAATGGTTCACGAACTGGTTCAACTGACTCAAGCTCGCCCAGTCTTCCTTCTGGCAATTCGCTTGCAAAGATTTTCGGCGCGGTCGCTTTCGTCTTGGGAGTTGCGGCACTGATTGCTTACTTGATGCACCTCAGAAAACGGAATCAAAGCGAGTCCTACTACCACGTGCCCGTCGATCCTGATTCGATACGAGATCGTGAATCACTACTCCGTGCAGTTCATGGCGCGGCGGCGGAACGGTTTGGTCGCTCTAGTCGCTATTGGCACCATCGTAAACTCTTCAGCGAACTTACCGATCAAGGTAAACGACGCACGGACGATCTTCCCGTTTTGGCGAAGCTCTACGAACGCGCGCGTTACGCGCCTAACGGCCAAGTCACGAGCGACGATCTTGAGGTCGCGCGACGTTGGTACAAAGACTTCCGCGATTCCGAGTTAGTGAAGTCATGATGTTATGTCGAACCTGCTATCGCTCACGAAGACTCGTGCTGCCGCTGTTGATCGGCCTCCTCGCCGCGACAGTTACATACGGGCAACCGATGCCTAAGGTCGAGCCGTTCGGGATCGACGGCTTTCGTTTAATGTTGCAACAACAAGGTTTGGAAGCCACTCAAACTGGCGTTGGTACGGCTCTCGATAATCCAACCGATACCGTCTTGGTGCTAGTCGGTGATCTCGATGCAGCTTTGAGTATGCGCGGCCAAGTGCAAAAGTTCTTACGTGACGGTGGGGCTGCACTTGTCGCTACGGACGCTGGAGGCAAGGTGAACCAGATCGCGTGGCCGACCTCTGGTTCTGGTACGCCGAGTTTCATATTTATACGACCGTTTTCGGTCAGGGACAAAAACGACGCTTACCACGGCCACAGCGATTGCCCAATTGTTACTCGATTCGATAAGACTCCGGCGCCCGAATTGCTGTCAGGCGTCGAAAGCGTCATATCGAATCGACCAGCGAAGCTTGTTCTGAGTAGCAACACCAAAGGGATCGCGTGGCTGCCAGAGGCAAAGCCAGTCAATCGACGAAGTGTAGGCGGTACTCGACCTGCTGTTCCATTGATGGCGGTCCACAACGCCCCAAACAATGGCCGTTTGCTACTTGTCGCCGACCATAGCGTCTTCATCAACGAAATGCTCATCCACGGGGACAACGCTCGCTTCGCCAGCAACGTTGCGTCGTGGCTCGCAGAAGGTGGACGAAGTCGCCTGGTTATCATCCAGGACGGAAGCGTTTTGCCAGAATGGAGCTTCGGTGAAAACCCGCCAGCGATACCTCTCAAGAGTTTATTGCAGGTCGTCAATCAGAACGGTTGGTGGGGACTGCTGGATCTGCTTTTCAACGCCAACGTTCGACAAATCGCCAACCAATCGGTTGGTATGTTCGAAAGACAAAACGGATTCAACGAAATGGCGCGTCTTTTCGGTAGAGGAATGGCGGGCAATTCGCCCACGCGGCTCGTGGCGCTGATGCTCACAATGGGCTTACTGTTGCCTGCAGCTAGATGGCTATTCTTTACACGAGGTCGCGCCCAACGCTGGCTTTTCTACCAAGATTCGGAGACTGAGGCCGAAACAAAGCTTTCGTCGGCCGTCAACGAGAAACAGTACCACCCGTATCTTCGCACACTCGCACGCGAGTTTTTTGCTGATTCAGGCGTGACCCATTTCGGAGAACCAGACAGGCCTCCGGCAGTTATCGTCCAGAAGATGCTCGGGAAGTCCAAAATCACAAAAGAAGTAAAAGCCTTTTGGACCATTGCCACCAAGACGGGCTCGGAAAAACTCTCGAAACGTCGATTCGGCAAGTTCATTGAACGCCTTCGAGAGCTACACCACCTACAAACCGACGGCGTACTAAAACTAGAATGACCATCGAGTAGAATGAAGCGGCCACGAATGAGTAACAGAGAACAGACACACACAATGCCGCAAAAGACTGAATTCACATCGGGAGACAACCCGGCACAAGATCAAGCGTCCGGCAGTGTGGACGTGCAGCGATTTCGCCGACACATCCTGGATGAAATCTCACGAACCGTTATCGGACTCGAAGGTGCAGCAGAGCAGCTATTGATCGCGCTCGTTGCTGGTGGCCATGTGCTGATGGAAGGCGTTCCCGGCACGGCGAAGACAACGCTTTGTAAAACATTCGCCAACCTATTGGGTGTCGACTTCCACCGCATTCAATTCACGCCTGACTTGTTGCCAAGTGATGTAACCGGAACATACATCTTCAATCGACAGAAAAACGAATTCGAACTTCGCACAGGTCCGATTTTTTGCCAGATGCTATTGGCAGACGAACTCAATCGCGCACCTGCTAAAACGCAATCGTCGCTGCTCGAAGCAATGCAAGAGCGACAAGTGACGATCGAAGGCACGACGCTCGAACTACCTAAACCGTTTCTTGTATTAGCCACGCAGAATCCGGTCGAACAAGAAGGTGTCTATCGACTGCCTGAAGCTCAGCTGGATCGATTCTTGTTACGAGTAAATGTCGGCTACCCCGATCGAAACAACGAAGTCAAAATGCTTGACGTTCACAGTCGACCGGTTTCACAATCGGAGGCGGTCACGACCAGTGAAATCATTCTGGCTTTGCAGGCGAAGCTACCCGAGGTTCACGCATCGGAAGAGTTGCGAGGTTTCATTGTGGATCTCGCGCGATGCAGCCGGGAACACACCGACGTTGCACTCGGAGCCAGTCCTCGTGCTGCATTGTATTTAATGCATGCGGCGCGAGCTCGGGCGACATTGGATGGCCGCGATTACACGACGCACGAGGATGTACTGGAAATGCTGGTGCCAGTGCTTGGGCATCGTATCATTCTGCGTCCCGAAGCAGAAATTGAAGGACGTCGAATCGACGACGTTTTGGCTGAGGTAGCAAAACAGGTGCCCGTCAGTCCTAGGCAGGCAGGCACGGGCGAATGATCGTAACCTTGCGAGCACGGATTATCCTGCTGTTTGCGGCGTTGCTAGTTGGGATTGGACTGTTCAACCGAGTAGCGTTTCTAGTCCACCTTGGACTTGCTGCGACTATCTGGATTGGCCTTGAATGGGCACTGTTTCGGTTTCGCGCTGACTCTTTCACACGCAATATTTCGGCAACGCGTGACATTCGCGATCGCCAGGGCTCGGCACGCATTCTATGGCACGACCGACCGTATCAGGTCGCGACAATGGTTCGTTGCGAACCCAACCTGAGACTCTTACCTCCAACGTTAGCAACGATCTATGACTTGCACCCGATGGGGACGGAAGCTGGGAAACAAGAATCCTCGGGCACAACGATCGCCATTGGCAAAAGACATAATTGCGACCTTCAGTACCAGTTCACAACCAAAACGATCGGTTCCGTTCACTTTCCGGGGCTTCGCTGCATACTCTTCGACCCGCATGGATTTTTTCAGGCCGAACGCTTCGTGCCGCTTTCTGATTCGCTACGTGTTCTGCCACTAAGTCAGCGACTTCGCACAGCGGCAACGATTCGCAAACCTCGAAACGCCATGCCGCCGCCTGGAATTCACAGCAACGCTAAAGCCGGCGCCGGAAGTGAGTTACTCGAAATCCGCGACTATGTGCCCGGCGATCCCCCGCGGTCCATCGCGTGGAAGGTTTCGGCGCGACGCGATGCGTTGATGACGAAGCAGTTTGAAAGTGAAGTACCTGTGCGTTGCCAGATGTTCGTAGACATGTCTTCTGCAACTCGTATTGGCTATCCCGGACCGTGCATGGCTAATCGTTTGATCGAAGTAGCCACGTCCGTTAGCAACCTACTCACGTCCAATCGCGATGCCGTGGGATTATCGATCTTTGATGGCAAAGATGTTCACTTAGCCAAACCCTCCGCAAGCCAACGCGCACGGTTACAGATGATGGACATGTTGGCTACGAATATCGAGCAACCGCTCGAGCCTGTTGGTGCTCCCGTCGGTGCGTTACTGCGGCCTGCGTTCGATATTGTTCGCATTCGCTACCCAGACGCTGTTCACTACGTTCAAAACGTCTCGTACGGTTGGTTCCCACGAATGCCGAAAAGACGGCTCCGCGATGGAATGGCATCCGTTCTTGCGAATCACTATGGGCTGGACGAACTCAGCATGGGTGAGTTAGCCGTTGACCACGAAGTCATGTCCTATTGGCTGCAACGTTTCATATCGGACCATCAAGTTCCGTACGTCGGCCCTCGCTACGATAAAAAGGGGCATTACTTATTCGACGACAGTCACAAGATTGAACAGCTTTCGAAGCTGCTCACTCACGCAACTACAAGAGCTCGTGACAGCGAGTTGTTTCTGATCTTCGCCGAACTTTGTGATGCTGACTACGACTTAACACCACTCACCGCCGCTATCCGTTTGGCCGCAGCCAGGCAACATCGCGTTGTCGTCTTGTGTGCTTGGCCCGACGGTGTCGAATTGGCCAAAACACAAGTCCGTTTGGAATCTGTACTCGCTGAACCAAGCCTAGGAATTGAAAGGTTAGTCGAGTCACGACAGCGATCGGGTGCCTACGATCGCCTACGCTCCGAGCTCGGGAAATTGCGGGCGCCGGTGGCTGTGGCGACGGAGAAACGTGCAATTCCATTGATTGCATCGGAATTGGAAATTGTTCGCAGCGGGAGAGCCATGGCATGAGCAGCCAATCGCTTTGGCAAAGAAGCATTACAGAATGGGTACACGGAGTACTGTGGATTCTTAGCGCCGCTTTTTTCTGGCTTTTCTCCTTTGGGGGCTTCGACCGAAGATTAGCCTGGATGTTAATCGGCATCTGCTTGGTTACATTCTACTTTCGGCTCGCAGGTCTCTTCCGCATTTACCCGATGTTTGTGTTCGCGCTAATCTGCTCGAAGTTCTACTTTTCACAGCCGATCATGACGGACGCTGAGCAGCTACTACTCGGCATGTCCACGCTCATTACCATCGCGTTGGGATCTCGACTTCACACGATACTGGTTCCGGAACATCAGAAGGTAGTGACGCAGAGCATCGCGTACGCACCGACGAAACTGAAACCGCGAAATACCTATGGTATCGCAAGCTACCTATTCGGACTTGTGACTCTGGTTATCGCTTGGTTTGTCGCTGGATACCTGAATTCAGAATTTGCTTGGGCAACGGAAAACACAACCCATTTCCATCAGTACCGAAGAGAACTTCGCAACGGCATTCGTTTGGTGCCATGGGCATACAACGGCATTCGGTTGACGATCTACCTTGGAATTACGTTTGCGGTCACACGGGGCATCTTGTCCTACCTACGCTGCCGAAATAACGAAGGGAAAATGGGCGCCATGCTGTTGCGTCACGAACTTTGGAAGTGGAATCGTTGGGAACAAAAGGCCGTGGCGAAAGCGGCAAGAAAATACTCATAGCCAAACAGAAAGCACACATGGAAAACACAACGAAGAAACGCTTTTGGCGAACCGTGCGTCTTTCCGGTCTCTTCGTCCGAGAGATCATCGGATGGCTACTAATGCTGATTGGACTTATGGCGTTTTTCTTTACGTGGAGATTCTACATTAACCGATCACTGGTCATTGAGGGCATGGAACTCACGATCATTGGATTCATCCTATTTCGCAGCGGCCTACAACTGGTCAAAGTCGCCGTCGCTGCCCGTGCAATTCGCGATGATCACCAAACGGTTACCGAAAGCTCGGCTACGCGAGAATTCAGCCCGGTACGCTGACCTATCGTTTCTGAGCGGTACCACTATAATTCTGGCGAGTCGCTTATTCTTGGCGGCAGTCGAACTTTTAGGTGTCACGGAAAGTCACGATGGACAAAGAGTTACTCAATCGAGCTGAAGCGATCAAAGAGCAAATCACACAGCTTCGAGACAGTCTTTGACCACGACGGCAAAGAAAAACGAATCGCCGAAATCGATAATCTCGTTTGCGAACAAGGGTTCTGGGACAACCAAGAAAAAGCTCAACAGATTGTAGGTGAGCTCAAGAATCTAAAGTCTGTAGTCGCTCCATTAAATGAAGCGATCGCTGCGAACGGCGACCTGGAAGCCATGATCGAAATGGCAGCCGACGACGAAGGTTTCGAGGCAGAAGTTCCCAGTCAACTGAAGTCACTCGAGAAGCAGCTCGAACAGCTCGAGCTCTCTTCACTGCTAGGCGGCACCCACGACCAAGCTGGCGCCATTCTGACGATTCACGCCCGCGACGGCGGTACGGATGCGAACGACTGGGCAGAAATGCTGCTCCGCATGTATATGCAGTGGGCTCAGAAAAATGAGTATGAGGTCGCGCTGCTTGACCGTGGAGACAATGACGAAGCAGGGATTAACAACGCGTCGATCTCCGTTCGTGGACCCTTTGCGTACGGCTACTTAAAATCCGAGTCGGGCCTGCATCGCCTCGTTCGAATCAGTCCGTTTAACTCCGACGGAAAGCGACAGACTAGCTTTGCGGCTGTCAGTGTTACGCCAGAGATTTCAGACAATGTCGATGTCAAAATCGACGAATCCGATGTCCGCACCGATACGTTTCGAGCGAGTGGTGCTGGTGGACAGCACGTCAACAAAACGGACAGTGCCATCCGGCTTACACATATCCCGACGAATACCGTCGTGCAGTGTCAGAGCCAACGCAGCCAACACAAAAACCGCGATACGGCGTGGAAGATGTTGCGGTCGGCATTGGCTCGTATCGAAGAGCAAAAACGCGAGGCCGAGGCAGCCAAGAACTATCAAACGCAGGCCAAGGTCGGTTTTGGTTCGCAAATTCGAAACTACTTCTTGCATCCCGATCAACGTGTAAAAGACACACGGACCGGCCACACGGCGGGTAACTTCCACGCAGTGCTGGATGGCGATATCCAAGAGTTCCTCGAAACGTGTTTGCGCTGGCGAGCAAAAACTGGTGGGTAACGAAATCCGATCGATGCAAAATCGTCGCGTTATTTACGCGGCGTTGGCAGTGGCTGTTTTCACCGTCGGCGTTCTGTCGCGAACGATCGAGACCCACTCAGTCCTGCTCGGCAAGTATCTTGGCGACGCGCTCTACGCGATCATTTTCTACGCCTGCCTCGCAGGTGCTTTCCCAAATCAATCGATTCTGGCTCGAGCTACCGTCATCACGATCTTTGTTGTCCTGGTCGAGTGTTTTCAACTTACTGGCATCCCGCTCAAGCTTCGGCAGGGGAATCTGTTCGAGAAACTGGTCTCGGTCGTTCTCGGGACCAAGTTCTCTTGGTACGACATGCTGGCGTATGCCGTTGGTATCGCGACCATCATCGCAGTGGATAGCGGACTTATTGTGCGAGGCAACAAATGAAACTGATCTCTTGGAACGTTAACGGTATTCGCTCAGCAATGGACAAAGGCTTTCGCGACTTTGTCGAGTCAGAGCAGCCAGATATGCTCTGCTTGCAGGAAACGAAGGCGCGACCCGAACAGGTCGATACCGACTGGGCGCACGATCTGGGCTACCATCAGGTTTGGAACTGCGCCGAAAAGAAAGGCTACAGCGGCACTGCAATCTGGAGCCTTACTGTTCCGAAGAAAGAATCGCTGGGCATTGGCGTCGCGGAACATGATACGGAAGGCCGCGTAGTCACATCCACGTTCGATGATTTTCATCTCGTTTGCGTGTATGTACCGAATTCGCAACGAGGGCTCAAACGACTCGACTATCGCATGGAATGGGACGAAGCGTTTCTTTCCTATGTGAAGAAGCTGAATCGACGCAAACCGGTGATCTTTTGTGGTGATCTAAATTGTGCACATACCGAAATCGATCTGAAGAACCCGAAACCGAATCGCAAGAACGCGGGATTTACCGAAGACGAACGCGCCGGACTAGATCGCGTTGTAGAAGCCGGTTTCATCGATTCTTTTCGCGAGTTCGAACAAGGTCCCGATCATTACAGTTGGTGGACGTATCGCAACAACGCCCGTGAGCGCAATATCGGCTGGCGAATCGACTACTTCTTTGTTTCGAAGAAGGTTGTTGATCGCGTAGAAGGGGCGAGGATTCGACCAGACATCTTTGGATCGGATCATTGCCCAGTGGAGTTGATTCTGTCGTAGGTTGCCGAGGACTTACGTCCGTCCACCATCCCAGGGAATGCGTTAGGCGCATAAAAAAAGGCTGCTGCACTTCGTGAGAAGTACGACAGCCAGTTGTCCAAAAACTTCAAGGCATCGTGCGACGAGTGGAGTCGCTGCGAGAATGACGAGGGTCGGACGTGCTTTGCACTGCCTCATAATGACCCGGGCCACCGCTAATTTTTAGGTCCTCCGCCGATCTAGCCAAGAAGATTCGAACATACGTATTCTAGCCCATCATCTGGGTTTGAACAGAAAGTCAATCGGCTATTCCGTGAATGGAATTCGATCTAAACCGATATTTTCCAACTTGTCGGTCAACTTGAACGACACTGTGTTGTTATCAGCACATTTTCTGCGTTAGGTGGCGAAAGTTACAGGTATAAGGCGGCTCAAGCAAGCTCAATAACTCCACAAAAAAACCAGTCCGAATAGGACTGGTTTTTGCTGAATCGACATCAAAGTGATGTTATTTCCATGGAGTCGTTGTTTCGCCAGGAAAACCATAAGCTCCAAGTGCTAGAAACAAAAACAGCACCGAAAGAGCTACAAAACCGGTCGACAACAAAATCATCACCGTGTAGACGTCTGTAGGCCGTTTCTTTACAGCACCCTTAGGTTTTTTCACCTTGGGCTTCTTGGCTGGCTTTGCCTTTTTGGCTTTAGCTTTTTTCTCTTTTTTCGGCTTTGCTGCCGCTTTGTCTTTCTTCTTACCGCGTCCGAACACGATCACCGCTCCTCACTGCACCTTGCCGAAAGTCATCCATAATCTCGCCGATCGAGCGATCTGGATGCGTCTTGATAATTCGAACGCGACCGCGGTACTTTTCACCTCGATGTACGTCCAACTTGTGACCTCGTTTCATACCGTCATCACTACCAAGCGAGAGCACAACGTATTTGTTTTTCGTATCGACCGTGCTAATCTCGCCTTCACGAGTCGGTGGCAACGTTGAGATGTCGTCGTTCTCGTTGAGATCGTTCGCTCGCAATACTGCCGCTTGCCGACTGACTTGATCGAGTAAATTCACTTCACGTTGTGAGAGTCGTTGGCGAACTGCTTCCAGTTCGAGCACTTTGTTTTTCAGATCAACCACTTCCGCAAACATGTCGTCACGTTCCGCCTGTGCAGTCTTTACTGTATTTCGAAGTGTTTCGACTTTTGTCCGCTCGGTTTGAAGCGTTTGAATCGAACCGGTTACCTGCTCACCCTGCTGAGCCTGCTGAGCTTGCAAACTAGACAGTCTACGATTCATTTCGATCATCTGTTGACTGCTACTCGCAAGTCGAGTTTCGAGCAGCGCGATCGCATTGGTTCGCGCGGCGTTCTCCGACGCCCGCAGCGTCATCAAACGTGTAATTTCAGCTTGCTTCGTGGTGTTTTCACCTTCAACGCGTCGGAGCTCACTTTGGCGTTGGTCAGCCAACTCTTTCCACGAAGTTTGCGTCATGTAAACCATGAACGAAAACACCATGAAGCAGATGCTCATGATGAAGATGAGCACAACGAGAATCTTGCCCAGAAAGTTCATCGAACTTAATTCCTATGTTCCGTGAAACGTGAAGAGGTGGGAAATGCACAAAAATACCGCAACGGTGCGCTTCGTCGATTCGGCCAGAACGGTCCGAAAGCCCCAGAAGCCTCTAATCACGCGAGTTGCGTCTACGGGCTTTAGTATAGTCGGGCAATTTAGAAGATGTCAATTTTCGCCTGAAAACTCGCGACAAATCAATCTCCTGGAACACGAAAACCTAGCTTCAGCCAGGGTTATTCCGGCCTTGGCGATTGGTGGTTCAGAATGCAAGACACTCGTACTAGTAGACGCCGCCCCAATTTCTCAACTAGGTAGCCAATCCGACCAGCATCGCGAGAGCCATTACGATCATGGTGCCATTTTCAATGAACGTCACGACCGACATGGGCAAATCAAAAACCGTCCCTAGACAAGCACATTGAACTTTTTGACCCCGACGCAGAACAGAAACGACGCCAATCAAGCCAGCCAGCATCACAATCGCAGTTACACAATTCGTCACTGCGGGCGCGAAGTTCAACAGATATGCCACGCCCAGCAACAGCTCAACGAACGGATAAACCAACCCATATCCGGGCACACTTCGTGCAACTAAATCGTAACCTTCAAAGGAACGCGCAAACCCACGCAGATCCAACAGCTTGAAGAACGAAAAGACAACAAAGAAACCGCCCATGAAATGCCGCATCAATCGCGATGTTTGAAAACCCTCCCCCAATGCAAGCTCGCAAATTAAAACGGTACCCAGCAAGTAACCGACGATGAGCAAAAGTGGACGATACGTAGCGAGCCAGCTGCGCCTCGCTGTCTGTGCTGCTGCTCCCGCACCTGATGTGGTGGAGACTTCGACCGGACCCAGCAGTGAGAACCCGGCCTCGTTCAAGACAGCACGTACTTCTGTTTCACTTGCCGAACCGTCGATCGAGAGAACCTTGTCTGGCACTGTCGTATCCACAGACCAACTGCCAATGTTCGGATGACGATCCAAGAATGACTTAACGGTCGCCACGCAGCTTTGGCATTTCAAATTGGTCGAGAACTTCTTGCTCATAGACAGCACTTGGTTACGAGGAACTTGCTTGGCTTGTGGTGTTCTTCTTATTTACACCGCAACATTATCGACCTGACAGCATGACAGCGTTCAGCGTCCGCCATTTTTGCGCAATTGTCAATTCCGTCAAAGTCTTCATGGTCATCCGCCGATAGGTACAGATACTGCGGAAACGACCACGCACGCTAGCGTATCGGTTTTGTAGTCGGGGGGAGGCAGAACGAACGCACAATAGCTCCGTGGATGAGCGTGCGTAGTTACGTCCCGACTGAGAACCACGATGAATCGACTACGATCGAAATTCCGCTGGCTAAATGTCATGTGCGCCACGTGCATCCTGTCACTGGGTTGTGCGCCAACGCAGCCTTTCTTCCTGCACGAAGACGGCAATCTCGAACACTACTTAGATGTCGCCACGGACATCAACTATCCCGATCTCGATCAACAGCCCCTGCCTGATACGACGCAAGCCGCACCACCTTTGACGATTGAGAATCCGGAAAGTCGTGAACGCTGGCGAATGACGCTAGAAGAAGCCCTGTCGATCGCATTCCAAAACTCTCACAATCTACGTTCCATCGGCGGAGGCGTAGGATCACCTGTGGGGCAGTCGGCTGGCAGCCCACCGCAGAGTCTGACACTCAACCCTGACTTCCAGCCGTCGGCATACGATGTCGCCATCCAAGAGACAAGCAACACCGGGCCGGAACAGGCGCTCGCTGCGTTTGATGCTCAGCTCCAGACCAGCATGACTTGGGACAGAACCGACCGGCCCGTGAACTTGGATCCGGGCTTCCAGAACCAGACCATTTTCTTCACGCCCGAAACTCGTCGTGACAACATCAACTACCAAACGGAAGTTTCGAAACAGGCTGCGACAGGAACACAATACTCCTTCCGTAACATCACCCAATACGACGCTAACAATAACCCGTCACGGGCTCACTTCTCGGATTGGTTGACGTCGTTCGAACTAGAAGTGCGCCACCCGCTTTTGCGAGGCTCAGGCGTGCAAGTCAACCGCGTGCCAGTCGTATTGGCTCGCATCAATACCGACATCGCTATCAGCGACTTTGAAATCAACGTGCGAAACTTTGTCTACGAAGTCGAACAGGCGTATTGGGAACTGTATTTCCACTACCACAACTTGGACGCGGCACGTACTGGATTCTTTAGTGCTCACGCGATTTGGAAACAGGCAAAGACCCGTCAAACGAATGAGCTAGAAGGCGGTGAAGCAGCGAACGAGGCACAGTCTCGAGCACAATACTTCGCATTCAAGAGCCGATTACAGCAATCCAAGAGTGATCTTCACCACCAAGAAAGCCGACTGAGGTTCCTCCTTGGCATTTCACCGACCGACGGTCGATTGATCCAACCCGTTGACCAACCAACCAAAGCACGCGTCGAATTCAATTGGGAAGAAGTAAAGCATGAATCCCAAGTTCGCAGCCCAGAACTCAGACGACAACGATGGCGAATCAAGCAGCAGCAGATTCAGTTAATTGCCGCTCGAAACCAATTGCTGCCACAATTTGACGTGATCGCACTTTACCGATTCCTTGGCATTGGTGATGACTTCCTAAGCGGTCTTGGCAATCGCTCAGGGCTCAATCTGATTGAAGACGGATCGGTTCCGTTCGACAGCTTGACGGAAAATGACCATGGCGAATGGCAGATTGGTTTCCAATATCAGATGCCCATCGGTTATCGAACGGAAATGGCGCAAGTTCGCAACCAACAGCTACAACTTCGCCGGGCGGAAAAACGCCTCGAAGACGAAGAGCTCGAAATCGCTCACCAGTTGAGTTCAGCCATTCGGCGAATGCGAGATCAATACGTATTGGCTCAAACACAATTCAACGCACTCAAGGCATCACGCGATCAAGTATCCGCGGCCGAGTCTGGTTACAAAGTTGGCAACGTGCCGCTTGACGTTGTACTCGATGCACAAAGTCGACAGTCGCAAAGTGAAATCGACTACTTCCGAGCGTTGGCCGAATACAACTTGGCGATCTCGGAAGTCCACTTCCGAAAAGGATCGCTGCTGGAGTACAACAGCGTCGTTCTTTCGGAAGGACCGTGGCCATCGAAAGCGTACTTCGACGCTCAAAAACGAGCTCGTGAACGTGACGGTGGTTATTTCCTCGACAACGGATTTACTCGACCGGCAGTTGTCAGTCGCGGTACCGTTCAACAAGGCCGAATGCACGCGATGCCCAACTCGACAACGTCAACGTCGCAAGGCATCATTTCACAACCGATCGACACAGCACTGCCGCAAGATCAAAACGTCTGGGAAGGCTTCGAGATTCCGCTAGGCGATAGTGGCCAAACGATTACGTTGCCGCAAGCCTTGCCTGAAACGATGCCTGCGGTGGAAGGCGATTCGATCTACGGATCGCTAGGTCTCTAGAGCAAATTGAAGCGGAAGTGGGGGCAATGCCCGCAATCGCTTTGATGCGTTGATACGCATGTGACATAGCATTTGTTCACGCTTGGCCTCTACTTGGAAATAGAATGAATCGGCGATGCGCAGGAGGTCTCGAGCCCTTCCGCTTAGGTGCTAATCTGGCTACGCTATCCAGCACCAGCCCAATCATTTCCACTGATGATCCTGCGCCATGCTTCGCCTCGAAAACGTTAAGAAGTCATACGAAGAACCAGGCGGAACCCGTCTGCAGATTCTAGACATCGATTCGTATCAAATGGCCGAAGGTGAGCAAGCGGTTCTGATCGGCAATAGTGGCGGCGGTAAAACGACACTGCTGCACGTGATTGCCGGAATAGCATCGGCAGATCAAGGCAAAATCGAAATCGATGGCCTCGACATCATGCGATTATTCGAAGCCGGTCGCGATCGTTTTCGTGCAGAGAAACTGGGCTACGTTTTTCAGACATTTAATCTGCTGCACGGATTCACAGCACTCGAAAACGTAATGCTAGGGATGACGTTTGCGAAAGGCAGGAAAGACTCCGACCGCGCGCGCAAGCTGCTGGACCGCGTCGGACTCAGTCATCGACTTCGCCACAAACCAAGTGCATTGTCGGTTGGCGAACAGCAACGTGTTGCCGTTGCGCGTGCTCTCGCCAACAAACCTAGACTGTTACTCGCCGACGAACCGACGGCTAACGTCGATCCGGGCAACCAGCAGCAAGTGATCGACCTAATCCGTGGCACTTGCGACGAAGAAAAGGTGACTCTGCTGATGGTGACGCATTCGATGGAAGTAGCGAACCAATTTGATCGCATCGATCGCCTTGAAGAAATCAACCTCATTCACCAATCCGACAATAAAGAAAACTGAGTTCTCGAAATGCCGCTTTGGAAAATCGCCTGGCGAAGTATTCAACGACGATCGGTGGCGTCACTATTGACGACGCTTTCGATGGCGCTCGGCGTAATGCTGGTCGTTGCCGTCTTGCTGATTGTTGGCGTGGTAGACGAGTCGTTTCGAAGTAACAGCAGTCTCGGCTACGACACGATCGTCGGACCAAAAGGCGGACAGCTGCAAGTCACACTGAACACGGTGTACTATTTGAGTCGGCCAGTGAACAATCTGCCGTTCGAGTTCTATCGTCAATTCCTTCCGGCTGATCAGCGCAAGGATCGACAGGCGTCTGCCGGTACTGAATTCGAAAAACAATTGGAAATTCTTGTTGGCGAAGAATGGCAACCTGCATCAGAGAACATTGTGATCCCAGCAGGAACAACCAGTGCGCGATTGCGTGTGCCGTTGCTGAGCACAGAGCTTGATGGACCGAAGGATTTCACGCTTACCGCAGCCGTTACCAGCAAAAACACGGCAAACAGTAAAGCAACTGGCGTGGCGACGATCGAACCGGTGAGCAAATCGAAAACCGTGTGCCCCGTTTGCGAAGGCACAGGTTTGCAAGGCATGATTGAACAAATCGTAGAGCCAAAGGACGAAAGTCCTGCGTCAACCGACACCACGCCTGAAGCAGAAGCCGCGAATCCAGATCTCGCAAACCCAATACTCGCGATGTCGGCTCCGCAACCCAAGTTCAACATCGAGTCTCAAGTTGCAATCGCGGGCGACGAGTACTCGTACTTCGACCTCACGCTCAGCGAACCCATTGACGCCGACGTTGAGATTGCCGCAGCACTCTCCGACGGTGCGGACGGTCGTTACCTTAGCTACTTGGAAGAAACTAACACCGCAGTCATTCCCGTTTCATTGGGAGACTACTACAAACAGTATCGCGTCGT